>JAVHRV010000034.1:0-4473 GCA_036171815.1 Patescibacteria group bacterium | reverse complement strand
AAACTAGTCGTTATTCGATAACTATTCAGTTGGCCGTTCTCGGTCCAAAAAACATAAGAGTAAATCTGTAAAATATAAGTATCAATATTAGAAATAATAATCGAGCGCGCGAAACCGCTCGCGGTCGAAAGAGGCTCATGGACATAAAAACCGTTAATATCTAGGCCGAGATTCTTAAGCGACAACTGTTCCGATGGTAAAAGATGGGGCGCGTCGTCCCGGTAATCCATATAATAAGTCCCCGACGCTAAGTTATAGTTAAAACTCCGCTGCGCTCGCCAATTAGAATCCCGAACTTTTCTAATTAGTTCGACCCCCTCTTGCGCTAACTGATAAGCCATCAAAGTTTTTTTATTATAATCCTGACTTTTAATATTTTGAACAATGAGCGATAAAATACTAATCAGCCCGAAAGAAACAATAAACAGAACCGTGATTATTTCAATAATGGAAAAAGCCGATCGGTCGCGAAAAAAATTCGTCGCGCGACGCGGGGCGCGGAAAATTATTTTGGTCTGACGCTTTTGACTCAATATTTTTCTCAACATTTTTAATAAATTAATCAACTACCTCCGCCAAACCGAGAAAGCTAACGCGAATAGTTTTTGCCGTATTATTAAGCGACTCGCGCAAGGTAATTTCGAGTAAAGAAGAAGTCGCGCTGAGGTCGACGCGATAAATATTCGTCTTTGGATCCGGCGGTAAAAAAGTAACATCGACTCTTGATCCCGCATCCGTTAAAGTCGCAAAATTTTCACCCATTTTTAAGCTCTCTATTCTAATCCCGGCCGGGAAAGTCGTCGTTCTTGCCCCGTAAACTACCTGCCCTTCAATATGAGAAGAATCATAAGTCATATAACCATAACCCCCAGTTTCCGGACCCTGCGAATCGGCAAAAAGAGTATAACTATTCTGAGCGGTATTAAAACTTAGACCCCAGCCGCCTAAAGGAACCGCCCCGCTATATTTAACCAGGCCTAGAGTCTTATTCTGCGCTAAATGAAAATCCGCGACGATCCCCTGCGCGGCCATAGTAATGTCGGCCCGCTTATTACCCGTCCGGTAATTAGCGATAAATAAAGAGGCGACAATCGCGATAATCGAAATACTGACAATCATTTCCAAAAGCGTAAAAGCCGCCGCCGGGAAAAATGATTTTCTAATCAAGAAAAATTTTTTAAACATAAATATAGAATAAATATATAATTAATTAGCCTTAACTTCTTGCCAGAGAGGAAGACCATAATAAATAGTAAAAGTCGTCGAAGTACTGCAAACATAACTATCATTATCGGTGACCGCTAAACTAACGCTCGTATTAGTCGCGTGCATAAATACTATCGAAGTTGTCACATTACTAGGGTTATCAATAATCGCTCCCGCGTCGCTCGTCGTCCAAAGATAATGACAGTTAATACTCGGCCAACAACTTTGCGCGTTATTACCTATCGGATAATAATTAGAGTTACTGGTAAAATCCGTCGTCGTACTAACTAAAGCGGAAGAAGTCGCGCTAAAGGGCGCCCAAGAAAAATACGGGCTAGGAAATTCGTGTTTATAAGTTCGAAAAGTGGTCTGGCCGTCGGAGCCCGTGACTGAACCATACTGATACCAAGGAGTTATCCGGCCGCTTGTGTCGTATAATCTAATCCACCAATAGTAGGCTGTATCATAAGCTAAACTCGGACAATCCGTTCCCGATAGACTACTGGGAACCCGAAAATGATCGGCGAGCGTCGAATCCTGGACGCCGCTCCAGCAAATATAATCATGCGTACTCGTATTAAAACTAGCGGCCGTATTCACAACGACTTCGTATTTAGCCTGCTCGCCGCTTTTTATTTTCCAGCGCAAATCCGCGTTTAAAGCCCCGTATAAACAGGCCTCGCTATAACTCCAGTTCGGCGCGGACATATAACCGACCTGAAGATTATCAATACGAACCTTATAACTATAACAACTGCCCGGTCCCGGATTAGTATTCTCGCAATTAAAACTTAAATCACCGAGCGGACTCGAGGCATAACCGACGAAATCGCCGGGCGGGATATCGTGCCCCGGTAAACTAGAGGAAGCCGGGTTCCAAGATTGAATCATCGTCGGCAGAGTCGCCGTACTATCGAGCTTCAACCAGGTATTGCTATTATCAACTTTCGCCCAACCGTAAACTCGCTGATTAGCTTCCCGGTAACAGGCCCAGCAACTATTAACGGCGCTACAAGTACTCGGACAATTAGTATTAAAAGAATAGCTCGGGGGCGTACTCGTGCCGCTAAATGACACTAAACCTAAAGAATAATTCCAAGCCGCGCCGGAAAAATTACCGTTATCGCTAATTAAAACCCCGTGGGCTAAGCCGCTGCAAGGAGAAGAATAAAAATGAAAACCCCGCGGCTCTGGTAAAGCATATAAATTGCCCGTCACGTCCAGATGATCCCCCATGACGTCATCTAAACAATTAAAATATAAAAACTCATACTGATCGCCCCACCAGGCCGCCCCGCGCAGAGTCGAAGTCGCGGTGGCGCGCTCCGTACTTAAAACAAAAAAACTGAGGCTGATCAGGCTGAAAATAAAAAAGATTTTTTTTATGGCTTTTCCCATGAGGCTAAATAATTACCTCTAAATTATAACACTTTTCTGGCCGCTTTAAAAACAAAAACTTTAACCTAAAATTAGAACATGAAGCGCAAGAAATCCCGACCGCGCTTAAGCATTTTTAAGCGCTCTGACGCGGTTTGATCGTCATAACCGACGAGATGTAATAAGCCATGGACTAATAAAAAATAAAAAAGATAATCCCGATATTTTTTCTGTTTTCTTAAAGACGAAAAATCAAGACCGATTTCCTCAAACATCGCCTGATATTTATAAGGTTTTTTTAGTTCGTCAGTATTAATAATAATTTCGCCCAGATAATTTTCCGTCAGCGAGTGGCCGATCGCCGGAAAAGATAAAACATCCGTCGAGCGAGCGATTCGGCGATAGCGATAATTTAGAGTTTTTATCCGCGCCGAGCCGACTAGCGCTAAAGAAACAGAAAACCGGCTCCTCTTATAAAGCCGTAAAAACCGAGCGGCGAGCCGAGTAATCTTTTTCCTATCAACTGGATAATTAGTCGTTCTATTTATTTCGATCATAAAAAATAAAATAAGCGGCCGAATTTTCTTCTCAGACGCCGAACATAAAAATAAACAGCATAAACTTTCGGATAGAAAATTAAATCAAAAGTCCCCGGATAATCCACGACCTGGCCGCCAAAACCTAACTTAAAACGCGTAACGCCCGGCCATTTCGTCTCGGCAATGCCGTAAAAATCATAATATTTATAAGCCTGATCTTGAGCTAATCTAATCAGCGACCATTGTAAAAAATAAGGCGCCATCAACTGGCGATACTGGCTGTCCGAGGCGCCGTGTAAATAAGTGACTTTATCGCCCCAAAAAGAAAATAAACCGGCCGCAATTTTTCGTCCTTCGTATTCGGCAAAAAATAATTTAATAAATCCCGTCGGCGCGTCTAATAAATTCTGATAATGGCGAGCGGCGTGTAGACGGAAAGAATCGCGACCACTCGTTAATTTTAATAAACGCCAAAACTCCGGAAAATCCGCCGCCCCCCCGGCGACAATTTTTATTCCCTTCTTCTGCGCTAACCGTAAATTATAGCGCGTCTTCTGGTGCATCGCCAGTAGGAGTTCATCGGTACTTTTAGATAAATCTAAAATTAAAGTTTTCGCTGGCTCTAAATCCGAAGTTTTTTTAAGAGTTAAATTCTTAAAAACCGAATAATCAGCCGGCTCTAGCCTTAAAAAAAGCGCTCGTGAGTCAAATTTTTTAATCACCGCCCCTAAAAATTCCGCGCTGTCGCGCGCCTTAATATTTTCTCCGCCCTCTAGACTCGCCCGCTTAAATAGCGGACCGCGCGGCGCGTACCAATAAAAATACGGACCAAATAATTTTTTCTTGACTAAAGTTACCGCCGCTAATACCTCCTCCGCCTTAACTGCCGCGGCGACGTTTTTATTATTAAATACTCCGAGGCGTTTAATCTCTTGCCCTTCGGAACGCAAAATTTCGCCCCAAGCCCAGGATTGCAAAAATTCCGCGCCGTCCGCCAGCGGTCGTTCAGCGAACTCTTTAATAAAATTATCTAGCCCGGCGGCTGATTTAAAATAAAATAATTCCATACCTTGAAATACTTAACAAAATATCTGTCTTTAAATAATAACATAAGGCCGCCGAAAACTTAAGCGATTTCGAATCTTGAACTTAAGCCTTGAATACTAAACGCTAATATCAAAAAAGAGCTATTAAGCTCTTTTGAGAATACTACAATAAAAATATTATTTAATACCGGCCGGAGTAGAAGTATTAAGACCGGCCGCCACGCCGCCCGTCGCCGCTCCTAAACAATAAGTCATGTGATAGGAACCAGCCGGACCGCTAGAATCTCTAGTATAAACATACTGAT
>JAVHRV010000033.1:0-4496 GCA_036171815.1 Patescibacteria group bacterium | reverse complement strand
CCCCGTTGAACGCCATAAAAAAATCAACTGTATTTATCTGGATAAAAATGGGGAGAGAAAAAAAATAATGGCCGAAAAAATGTTAGCGCGCGTTTTGCAACACGAAACCGATCACTTAGACGGCATACTTTTTATCGACAAGATAGCGAAAATCAAAAAAAATAAACCAAAAATAAAAAGTAATATAAAATAAAAATAATATATGCTGACTCAGGCCGCCAAAAACAAAATCCGCTTAATTTTCATGGGCACGCCAGATTTCGCGGTCCCGGGTTTAACGAGTTTAATAGCGGCACCGGATTTCGAAATAATCGGCGTTTATACCCAAAGTGATAAACCGGTCGGCCGGAAACAATTATTGACTCCGCCGGCCATAAAAACGACAGCTCTCCAGAATAATTTAAAAGTTTTTCAACCAATAAAAATAAAAACCACCACGGAGATTATCCGCTCACTAAAACCGGACTTGATTGTAGTTATCGCTTATGGCCAAATAATCCCGCCTGATATTTTAGATATTCCGACTTACGGTTGTCTTAATATCCATGCTTCCCTCTTGCCGAAATATCGAGGAGCCGCCTGCCTGAATGCGCCGATTTTAAACGGCGATGAGGAAACAGGAATAACGATCATGAAAATGGAGGCTGGTTTAGATACTGGACCAATATTAAAACAAGAAAAAATAAAATTAAACGGCCAAGAAACCTTAGAAACCGTTCACGATAAACTAGCGGTTTTGGGCGCCGACTTATTAATTCCGACCTTACGTGATTTTCTAGCAGAAAAAATAAAGCCGAAGGAACAAGATGAATCTCAGGCGAGCTACGTTAAAACTTTAAAAAAGGAAGACGGCCGAATAGACTGGAAAAAAACAGCCATTGAAATAGAGCGAAGTGTCCGCGCTTATAATCCCTGGCCAGGGACTTATACTTTAATGACGCCTAGTGACGGCCAAGAATCTGAGTATAAAATTATTAAAATATTAAAAACAGAACATCAACCATTAATCATCAATAAATACAAAATTGGCGAGATATTTAGGGAAAATAATAAATTAATGGTCCAGTGTGGACAAGATGCTTTGACTATACTAAAATTGCAACTAGCCGGCGGACGAGCGTCTACCGCCGAAGAGTTCATCTGTGGTCATCAGGATTTTATCGGCCACATCTTAGAATAATATTGGTCCCTTCGTCTAACGGTTAGGACGCCAGGTTCTCATCCTGGTAACAGGGGTTCGATTCCCCTAGGGACTACTAACTAAAAAACTCTAACGAATGTTAGAGTTTTTTAGTTGCGCCAATTTATTGAATATTTTTTAGTTCTTCTCTTATTTTTGAAATTTCTGCTCGATCATCCTCATACGCCCCTTCTTTCTCTCGGTCAAATGTTTGGTCTGCTAATAGTTTTTTTTCTTTCTGGCTGGCTGTATTAACAAAAACTAATAAATTTTTATCAATTATTTTTTTATTAATAAAGTCTTCTGGCCTTAAAAGATTGACGCCCTTATAGCCTTTATCTAATAAGATTTGGATTAATTCTTTATTATTAGGATCAACTAAAATTTCGTCATCCACTTCTTCGCCGTTTGATAATTTTAACTTTCCTAATTCTACTTCCTGTACCCAGTCTTTTTCAATTTTATCATTATTAATCAAGTTTTTACGATAAAAATAATTTGTTTCATCACTACGCTCATCAATCCCGTCAAGCTCATAACCAACTTTTAGACGTAAACGCATACTCGGAAAGTTATCCTGGGAGATCGTAGTTAGAATCGACTCTTTGCCGGCTTCACGAGCAATTCGGTCTTGTTCGTAAGAAAGTTTTTCGCCAATACCTTGGCTCCTTTTAGATTTATCAATAACCGTGCCGGCCGCCCAAGCCTCGTCATCTTTTATATTTTTCCCCATAGTTCCGTTCTCTAAAATCACAATTGAGGTGCCAATTGTTTTTCCAGTTTCCACGGCTTTTATTACTTGAAGTTTATTTTCTCGAATTTGTTTCTGTCTAAAAGCAACCATTTTTTCAAAAGTTGATTGTTCGGGAACCTTAGAAAAATCATTATTAATTTCGAACTGATAATAATCAGCTACATTATCAATATCTTCCGGGTCAACTGCGGAAGTCGTAATTTGTTCTATGTTTTTAGCTTTTTCAGGATCCATAATAATATTTTAACATATCATTTTAATTATATATAGCTTGAAATTACACTTTCAGTCGATTTTTAGTGACTTTTTATAATACCATTTTTATCAGTAAAAATCAAGATTTTTAAAATCATTAAAATATTTAATCACCCTAAAATTTTCCACCCACTTCTCAATTTCCCTAATAATCCCGTTAAAATTTTGGCAAATTTCGGAACGCAGAGCTACTAACTTAAAATACCCGCCAGATTTTTATCTGGTGGGTATTTTGCTTTATAAATACTGGACTACTAGACTGCCCGCAATTGGATTACCTAGAAATAGATCGCCTATACTGCACGCCCGGCTTAATTAATTTTTCTACTCCTCTCTCTCCAGACATGCCAGAGACTAGGTAAAATAGACAGTATAATAATTAAGACAATTATCGGTAAAAGATATTTATCGACGCCCGGAATAAGACTACCAAGGAAATAACCTAATAAAGATAAACCGAGAGACCATAAGGCGCCGCCGATTAAATTATAAATGATAAAAGTTCGATAAGGCATAGTACCGACACCGGCTAAAATCGGCACGAAAGTACGAACCACCGGTAAAAAACGTGCTAAAACAATGGTCTTAGAGCCATGTTTCTTAAAAAATTTTTCCGCTTTATAAACATTATTTTTATTGAAAAACCAGGAGTCCTCTTTACTAAAAATCGCCGGACCGATTTTTTCTCCGAACATATAGCCGGCGCTATCGCCTAGAACCGCGGCTATAAAAGTTAAGCCCATTAAGAGCCAAATATCTAAAAAACCTTGTGAAGCTAAAAAACCGGCGGTAAACAGTAGGCTATCACCCGGAAAGAAAAAACCAATAAGCAGCCCCGACTCGGCAAAAATAATCCCAAAGAGACCAAAATATCCCGCCGTTTTTATTAGGGCCACTAAATCAAACATAAATATAAATAAAAATAATAAAAATCAAGCTAATTTGACTTATCTAATTTCTTCTCTAAGCGATTAAGCTGATCATTAATACTTCGCACCTCTACCATTAGTCGACTAATGGTGGAAATATCCGCCTTAATTTCCTGTTCGGTCTTTTCCGCTAATTTTTTCTCGCCCTTAAGCCCGGAAATAATAATTTCATTACCGATAAAACTAGAAACAAATAAACCGACTAAGAGCAGTAAGATCATGCCAAATAAAATAGACAGCGGCCCGTCCCACCAAGGTAGAGCGCTCGCCGAAATTAGAGAGACGGTCGTCACCTGATCTTTGGCTAGCGCGCTCATTAAGAAATCAACCGTATTCCAAATACCCCGCCAGAAAATAATAATCCCGGCTCCGCCGATAAAAGCATAAACTAGAGGATAATGGCTTAAATAGGCCCGAACCCTGTCCTCTAAACGATCCCCAAAATTATAAAGTTTTTTTAGAATCATAAACGGCTTGTAAATTATGTTGTTTAGATGTTAATAGAGACAAAACAATTGAAGAAACTAAAATTAAAATAATGACAAAAAATGAAGCGACTGAAGAAATATGAATATTAATCAGACCAGATAACATTTTAAAACCGATAAACAAAAGGATTAAAGCCAAACCCTTCTGCAGGTGACGAAAACGTTGTAAAACATGATCAATCAGAAAAAATAAGGCTCGTAAACCTAAAACCGCGAAAATATTGGAAGTAAAAACGATGAAAAAACTTTGGGAAATAGCGAAAACAGCTGGGATAGAGTCAACCGCAAAAACTATATCCGTGGTCTCCACTAAAAGAAGAATTAGAAATAGAGAGGTGAAAACTAAACGCCCCTTCTCTTTCACAAAAAAATGACCCTCATGATGAGCGGTGCTAAACGGTAAATAACGTCGCGCCGCCTTCATGGTTCGATTATTTTCGAGATTAAGATGTTTATTCTCCCGACTAGCGAAAAGACTTACCCCCGTATAGAGCAAAACTAAACCGAAGACATAAAGGACCCAATGGAATTGATAAATAATATAAGCGCCGGCGCTAATAAAAACTCCGCGAAATATCATCGCTCCCAGGATACCCCAAAATAAAGTCCGATGATAATATTTTTCCTCTAATTTAAAATAATTAAAGATTAACATCATCACGAATAAATTATCAACCGAGAGCATTTTCTCGGTAACATAGGCGCTCAGAAATTCCGCGGCGGGATCGCGCCCGATAAACCAAAAAATCAGGCCGGCAAAAACTAAAGAAATACCGACCCAAAATAATGATTGATAAAGAGCTTCCTTATATTCGATACGATGGCTTTTACGATTAAAATATCCTAAATCTAAAATCAAAAAAATGCCAACAATGCTGACAAACAATAAA
>JAVHRV010000032.1:0-4509 GCA_036171815.1 Patescibacteria group bacterium | reverse complement strand
TTTATCACCGCGTTTTAAACCATCAGTCGAACCCATCGCCACCGTGCGAACAACATTAGACCCGGTATGCTGTTCAACCTCTAGGACTAGCTTATGGCCGCCTAATTGAAGCTCTAAAGCATTATAAATTTCCGGTAGCTTATGTTCAAAATAAACATCAACCACGACGCCGATGACCTGTTTAATTGTTCCCCAGTTTTGCTTGTTTTCTGACATATTATTTAATTTAAATTGACATTGGAAATTTAAGATAATAAATAAATTAATCGGCTAAAGCATTAGCGCCGGCCGATATTTCAGCTATCTCAGCCGTAATACCAGCTTGACGGGCTTTGTTATAAAATAGCGTTAGTTCCGCCACCATATCTGTCGCTGCTTCCGTCGCTTGATGCATCGCCGTCATGCGCGCACTGTGTTCTGAGGCATTCGCTTCTAAAAAAGCCTGATATAACTGGGTCTCCAGTAACCGCGGAACCATGGCGTCTAAAACTGCCCGCGGGCTCGGTTCAAATTTACATTCATAAATTAAACGATCTTGGCTAAAATGTTTCTGTTCCTTTTTTTCTAAAAATTCCTTATCAACCGCAATCCGCGATTCTTGACTAGCTAAACCTAAATAATCATCTTCAGCGCTTAATTCGACGGGCAGAAGTTGTTTAACGCGTGATATTTGTTTGGCCGGATTAATAAAATCGGTATAGGCGACAAAAATTTTATCATATTTACCGGACAAAAAATCATCTAAAACCATTTTAACTAACGGATAAATCTCTTGCGCGGTCGTTAAAATATCACTTTTTTCAAATTCGGCCTCAACATTATACCCATGATTATTAACTACTGATCCTTTTCTGCCCACCAAGATAAAATCAGTTTTCACCGCCGAACTGTGACTTTTTAAGGAATGCTCCGCTTTACTAATAATCGCGGAATTGTAAGCCCCGCACATTCCCCGGTTAGAAGTTAATAAAATAATCGCGACTCTTTTTACGACGGCTCGGGGACTTAATAGGGGATGACTGGTTTCTTGATTTTGTTGCGCCAACGCCGCTAAATGCAAAACCGTTTCCCAGCTCAAATTAGCGTAAGTCCTAGTCTTTAAGACCGCTTCGATCGCTTTTCTCATTTTGGCCGCCGCCACCATTTCCATGGCTTTAGTAATTTTCTTCGTACTAGTAACGGATTTTATGCGGCGGGAAATCTCTTTGGTCTTAGCCATATCATTCTCACAATTCTACTTTAATAAGTAATCCAAACTAATCTTGTAATCGGAGATGAGCTGTTTAACTTTAGCTTCGATCTCGGCGCTTAACTCTTTTTTCTCGGCAATTAATTTAATGACCTCCTGATTGGCATCAGCTTGTTTATAAAGTCCGACTTCAAAATTATGAACTTGCTCGACCGGAACATCATCCATTAAACCATTAATCAAAGTATAATAAATTAAAACTTGTTTTGCGGCGGATAAAGGTTGGTACTGATCTTGTTTAAAAATTTCATATAAACGTTTACCTCTCTCTAATTTTTTCTTAGTGTCTTCGTCTAAATCAGAACCGAATTGGGCAAAAGAGGCTAACTCCCGATACTGCGCTGCTTCCAGACGCATCTGCCCGGCCACTTTTTTCATCGCTTTAATTTGTGCCGCCGAACCGACCCGAGAAACTGATAAGCCAGCGTTAACGGCCGGACGATTACCTTTATAAAATAAATCCGGTTCCAAGAAAATCTGACCATCAGTAATAGAAATAACATTGGTCGGAATATAGGCAGAAAGATCGCCGGCCTGAGTCTCAATAATCGGTAAAGCGGTAATTGAACCGCCGCCGTAATCTTTATTTAATTTACAGGCCCTCTCTAGTAAACGAGAATGCAGATAGAAGACATCGCCGGGATAAGCTTCGCGACCGGGCGGCCTTCTTAGTAGTAATGAAATCTCCCGATAAGAAACAGCGTGTTTCGACAAATCATCATAAATAATCAAAACATCCTCGCCTTTGTCTAAAAAATATTCGGCCATGGCACAGCCAGCATAAGGAGCAATATATAATAAAGAGGCGGAAGTCGAAGCGCCCGCTAAAACAATTGTCGTATATTCCATCGCCCCGGCTTCGGTAAGTTTAGCGACAATATTCGCCACTTTAGACTCCTTCTGACCAATAGCGACATAAATACATTTCATGTTTTGGCCTTTCTGATTAATAATTGTATCGATAGCAATCGCCGTCTTACCGAGTTGGCGATCGCCAATAATAAGTTCCCTCTGACCGCGACCAATCGGAATCATGGCATCAATCGCCTTAATACCCGTTTGAACCGGTTCTTTGACAGACGCCCTAGTAATGACGCCTGGCGCAATCTTTTCAACGGGATAGAATTTAGAACTAGCGATTTTTCCCTTACCATCTAAGGGTTCACCTAAAGGGTTGACTACTCGACCGATCATCTCTTCGCCGACGGGAACTTCCAAAATTCTCTTCGTCGCCAAAACTTCATCGCCTTCTTTAATCGCCGTATAATCTCCTAAAATAATCGCCCCGACCTGATTCTCTTCTAAATTTAAAGCAACTCCCGCCACCTCGCCGCGGTCCGTCTTAAACATTAAAATTTCGCTCATCATCGCTTCGTCTAAACCGGAGATAAGAGCGATGCCATCGGAAACTTTTAAAACTTGGCCGATCGACTTTTCGCTCGTCTCCGTTTTAAAATCGGCAATTTCTTTTTTTAATTGTTCGACGATAAAATCTTTCGTAGTTGACATATGATTATACTAAAAACTAATTACTAATTTTATTTTTTAAAGCGTCTAAGCTACTGGCTACGCTACCATCAATAATTCGATTATTATATTTTAAAATAAAACCGCCAATCAGGCTCTGATCTATTTTTTCTAAAAGACTAATTTTCTTAGCCGCGGTTTTCTCCTTAAGATATTCGACTAAATATTGGCTGCTCGAGCGCTCGAGCGGACGAGCGGACTGAAGGAGAGCAAAGATTTCTCCTTCTTCCTTTGACCAAATCGTTTGAAAAATTCTGATAATCTCTCCTAATTTAGCCTGATCACGATTATGGCCAATAATAAAAGCAAATTTTTTTAAAATACCAGACAACTCAATCTTACTGTGTCCCTGCGCCGCTTGGTATAAGCTCTCTGCATATTGTCGCGCCGAAATTTTCATATTTATTTTACCAATTTCTTAATTAATTCGGAATCTAAAGCGCTAGTCATTTTTTCATTCAATAATTTCTCAACGGTCAAAACCACTAAGTCCGCCACCTCTTTTTTAATTTCTTTCAAGGTCTCCGCTTTATCTCTAATTAATTTAGCTTTTTCATTATTAATAACCTGACCCACTTCTTCCCGAGCTTTCGCTACTAATTCCGCACGATTTTCTTCACCTCGCCGACCGGCCTCTTCGATAATATCATTCGCCTGTTTTCTAGCGGCGATAATAATTTCTTCTTTCTCCTTCAAACTAAGCGTTAAACGTTTTTCTATTTCGTCAGCGTCTTGTAAACTTTTAGCTATTTTTTCCGAACGATCACTCATCACTTTGACGAGCGGCTTAAAAGCTAAAAAATATAAAACCGCAAAAACAATCGCGAAGTTAACCAACTGGGCGACTAGTAAACCGAAATCGATATGAAAAGTAGAAATTAATGATTCCATACGAATAGACTAAATTATAAAATTGAAAGTGTTAAATCTCTAATGAATAATACTTTCGCGTTTTCCTCCGGCTCAGCCAGAGGAAATCCGCCAAATTACTATTTGATACTGAAAGCAATAACTAGGGCGTAAATCGCAATCGCTTCGGCAAAAGCCGAAACGAGAAGCATCGGTACTAAAATTTTACCAGCCGCTTCGGGATTACGTCCAATTGATTCCATCGCCTTTGAACCAATCCAGCCGATACCAATCGCCGGACCCATCGAACCCAAAGCAATCGCCAGGGCTTTAGCAAACATAACATTGTCCATAATTTTATGACCTTAACGGGCGAAAGCCCGCTAATAGCCTTTATTTAAATTTGATTAATGTTCTTCAGTCGACGTGTTAATAGTCAAATATGTTAAAATTAACATCGCAAAAATTAAAGCTTGAATTAAACCAACTAAAACTTCTAAAAAAAGAAAGGGGATTGGTGCCCCAAAAGCAAGAATCGCAGAAATCGAAGCGAGTAAAACTTCCCCGGCAAAAATATTGCCGAAGAGACGAAAAGATAGGCTGGCTATTTTAGCTAATTCACCAACGATTTCAATCAAACCGACAAAAGCTTTAATCGGATTAGTTAAAATAATCATCGGATCCTTTTTAATCTTTTTAGGAATATCCAGGAAAGCCTTGATATTAATAAACTTATTTAGATATGACCACCGACCAACGGCTAAAACCCCAAAAATATGGCTAATGACTACCCCTAAAGTCGCTAAAGCAAGAGTAGTATTAATGTCGGCGGTCGCACCCCGTAAATAAGGAATAAATAATTTTTCCTCGCCCGATTGGACAAT
>JAVHRV010000031.1:0-4646 GCA_036171815.1 Patescibacteria group bacterium | reverse complement strand
CCGGGCTACGTCCTGGCGGAGATGGTGATGAACCAGGAAGCCCTGCACGTGATCGCAGCCGAGCTCGTCGAGGACGGTTGTAACGGATTACTGGTCGATCCAATCAATATCCAAGAAATAAAAAATGCTATACTTAAATTGGTTAATGACGACCAGCTAAGAGAACAACTAGGGCAACAGGGGCGAGAGCGAGCGGTCACTAAATTTGACTGGGAAAAACAAGCCGCAAAAATCGTTGATTTAATTAAACAGTAAAATAGCGAAATTTATGATTTCTATTATCATTCCCGTATATAATCAGGCAAAAAAATTAGGAGAAACTTTAAAAAGTATCGCCCAGCAAAGTTATCAAGATTATGAAGTAATAATTATTAATGACGGCTCTCAAGACAACCCCGAAAAATCATTTATTGATTATTATAAAACAGTTAATACTGATCATAAATATTTATTTTTAAACCAAATTAATCAAGGTGCGCCAGCCGCTCGTAATCGCGGCTACCAAGAATCTCGAGGAGAGTTTCTCTTTTTTTGCGATGCGGATGTAACCTTGAAATCAACGGCTCTAGAAATTATGCTAAACACTCTAACCAACAGTCCGGAAGCAAGCTATGTTTATCCTTCTTTTTATTGGGGTAATAAATTGTTCAAGGTTGGACAGTTTGATCCAGAAAAATTAAAAAAAATGCCTTATATCGATACGATGGCTTTAATTAAACGGGTCGATTTTCCAGCGGGCGGTTGGGACGAGAGTCTTAAAAAATTTCAAGACTGGGACCTCTGGCTAAGTATGTTTAAAAACGGTAAAATAGGGAAGTGGACTCCCGAGATCTTATTTAAAGTTAGCACTGGGGGGACTATGAGCTTCTGGCTACCCGCTTTTGCTTATAAATTTTTCCCTTTTCTGCCGCGAGTGAAAAAATATCGGGCGGCTTTAAAAATAATTAAGGAAAAACATGGGCTTAACTAAAAAGTTTATTAACCGTCCTCAAAAAATTACTATAATCGTAGTTTTAATAATGTTGATTGGCGCCTTAATAACTGAATTCACTCTAAAAAATAAAATAGAAATAGTTATCGTTAACATTAATAATGAAAAAATTCGCAGTGAGTTAGTTTACCAGCCAAATGATCTATATCGCGGCTTAAGCGGTCGAAAATCTTTATCAGAAAATGGTGGTATGCTTTTTAGTTTCGCCGAAAGCGGCGTGCGTGATTTTGTGATGAAAGATATGAACTTTCCGTTAGATATAGTATTCATCAGTGATAATGCGATAGTTAAAATATTTAAGAATCTTCCACCCGAAGGAAATAATCCCCAAAAAATTTATAATAGTGGCGTCGCCATAGATAGCGCTTTAGAAGTTCCCGCCGGTTACACGGAACTTAAAAATATAAAAGTCGGCGACCGCATTTTAATCACCCGGGAATAAAATCGAGAATAAAATATTATGGTCAAAATAAATATTGAACAAATTATCCGAGCTTTGTTAATATTTCTCGCCTTAGAATTATTATCCTTTATGAGTTTAGCCTGGCCAATCGTCGGTCAAATTTCTTTTTTAATCCTAATAATTACTACCCTAGCTCTAACAATTTATAAATTAGAATATGGCTTATTAGTAGTTTTAGCGGAATTATTCATCGGATCCATGGGGCATCTTTTCAAGCTGGAAATTCTCGGACAATCAATATCAATTCGCGTTGCTCTCTGGCTCATAATCATGGGAGTATTTATTATTAATTTAGTAAGGCAATTAATAAAAGATGGCAAAAAATCTATTTACTACCAAAGCCTAAATCAGTTTCGAACTAATAAATTTTTTCTCGCCTTAGCGGTTATTATAATTTTAGGAATTATTAATGGCCTCGCTAATCATCATGCCGGACGTTTAATTTTTTTAGATTTTAATTCCTGGCTTTATTTTCTATTATTAGGACCAGCTTTAGTAATCTATGGTGAGGCTGATAAACAAAAAATACATAATTTAGTTAACTTATTTATCGCCGGATCATTCTGGCTAAGCCTAAAAACTCTTTTTCTTCTTTTTGTTTTTACTCATAATATAGAAGCGGCGCCGGAAATATACTTTTGGTTACGACAAACTTTAGTCGGCGAAATGACTCCGACTAAAAGCGGCTGGCCACGGATTTTTATTCAAGGACAAATTTTCCCTCTGATGGCTTTTTTCTTCAGTTTTTGGCTTAGTTGCGGTACTGATTTTTTTAACAAAATAACCATCAAACATAAAATCTGGCTCCTAATCTTAGCGGCGACTTTCTTTAGCGCGGTCTTAGTTAGTTTTTCGCGTAGCTTCTGGGTCGGATTAATTATTACCTTACTAGGACTATTAATATTAATCTGGCGGATCAAGGGTTTCAAGTATTTTCTAAAATCTTTGGCTTGGATAATGATGTCAGGACTCCTCAGTTTCGGTCTAATTTATTTAGTAGTGAGTTTTCCTTATATCCATTCTAACGATAATAATTTAGGATCAGCTTTTTTAGAAAGAGTGAGTAATAGTAACGAAGCGGCTATTTCCTCTCGCTGGTCACTCCTACCAATTCTAAGTAAAGAAGTGCTAAAAGAGCCCGTTTTAGGACAGGGCTTTGGCGCTACGGTCAGTTATATATCTAGCGATCCGCGTATTTTACAGCAGGATCCTAAAGGTCGTTACACGACTTATGCTTTCGAATGGGGTTACCTCGATTTAGCTCTCAAGTTAGGTTTATTGGGCTTATTAATTTATTTATCACTACTGGGAAAATTAATTTTTGATAGTTTACGCCAGGGCTGGAAATTACCCGATGACTATTTATTTATTCCTCTCGCCGCTTCTCTTTTATTCTTAGCTCTGGTTCATATTTTTACTCCCTACTTAAATCATCCCCTGGGAATTGGCTGGATAGTTATTAGCTCTTGTTTAATTTGGCAAAGTAGAGTATATTAGACCTAAATTAATCTTTAAGATCACAATAAAATTATGAACGAGCAAATTATTTCCCAAGAAGGATATGATAAGCTGCAAGACGAGCTGAATATATTAACCACGCTTAAGCGCAAAGAAATTGCGGAGCGGATTGAGCGAGCTAAAGATCTAGGAGATTTAAGTGAAAATGCCGAGTATAGTGAAGCTAAAGATGCCCAGGCCTTGAATGAAGGTCGGGTGATGGAACTCACTAATATTTTAAAAAATGTTACGATTGTCCAAACTAACAATTCCCACGAACAAGTAACTATGGGTTCTAAAGTGACGGTAAAATCGGCGGCGGGGGAAAAACAATATACAATAGTTAGTTTTAACGAAGCCGACCCACTTAATGGTAAAATTTCTAACGAATCGCCGCTCGGCGTCGCTTTTATTAATAGGCATAAAGGGGAACAGGTTGAGGTAGAAACTCCGAAAGGAAACATAAAATATAAAATTATCAAAATTGAATAGAAAATACGAGGTTTTAAATATATGGAAAATAACGAAAATAGAAAACCAGTCGTCAGTGAACGCCAGGATCGTTTAAAAAAATTAGAAGAACTTATTAAATTAGGCATAACCCCTTATCCCGCGAAGGTTGAGCGAGATTACACTATTTCGGAAACTCTAGAAAATTTTTCTGATTTAGAGAAATCGACCAAAGAATTTAAAATTGTCGGGCGCTTACGCAGTATTCGTAGCCACGGGAACTTAACTTTCGCTAATCTGGAAGATGGCAGCGGTAATATCCAAATCGCTTTTTCTAAAAAAGACTTGGCCGCGGATTCTTACAAAAATTTTTTAAAATTTATTGATGTTGCTGATTTTATTCAAGTTAGCGGTCATGTTTTTTTAACTCATCAAGGCGAAAAAAGTTTAATGGTTAAAGACTGGAAATTACTAACCAAGGCTCTGCGGCCGATACCGGACGCTTGGTATGGCCTGAAAGACGAAGATGATCGACTGCGGAAGAGATATTTAGATCTTTTATTAAATCCCGCCCTGCGTGATCTATTTTATAAGAAAGCTTTATTTTGGGAAACGGCTCGTAGTTTCCTGAAAAATCACGGATTTTTTGAAGTAGAGACCCCAACGATTGAGACCACGACCGGCGGCGCCGAAGCTAATCCTTTTAAAACACACCATGACGATTTTGATCTTGATGTTTATCTACGAATTTCCGTCGGCGAATTATGGCAAAAAAGACTGATGGCCGCTGGCTATGAAAAAGTCTTTGAGGTTGGTCGCGCCTATCGCAACGAAGGATCAAGTCCTGATCATTTACAGGAATTTACTAATTTAGAATTTTATTGGGCTTATGCTGATTACGAGATGGGAATGAAATTAGTGCAAGAATTATACCAAGAAATTGCTTTAAAAGTTTTTGGTCACACTAAATTTACGACTAAAGGTTTCGAATATGATCTAGCCGGAGAATGGCCACGCTTAGATTATCGATCAGAGGTTTTAAAACAGACCGGTATTGATGTTTTAACGGCCACAGAAAAAGAAATGAAATCCAAATTAACAGAATTGAAAGTCAAATATGAAGGTGAAAATAGAGAGCGTCTAATGGATACTTTATGGAAATATTGCCGTCGTAGCATTGCCGGTCCGGCCTTCTTGATTAATCATCCTAAATTAGTATCCCCTTTGGCTAAAGCCAAGATTGAT
>JAVHRV010000030.1:0-4697 GCA_036171815.1 Patescibacteria group bacterium | reverse complement strand
TAACGAAGTAGCAAAAATAAAAAAAACCGCCGCTGATATTATGGCGCAACTGATTGACTTTGATTTGACGGGTTACTTGCGAACTAAATATGACCAAGCGCGAGGACATTTACGAAAATTAGAACAAATGTCCTACGAAATAAAATTAAAAACAAAAAAATAAATATTCAGCTAGCGGCTATGACTATCGCCATTATTTCAGACATTCACGACAATCTCGCTAATCTCGCTAAATGTCTTAACTGGTGCCAAACTAAAAAAATCAAAATAATTATCTGTTGCGGTGATATTAGCACGGCCGATACTCTCGATTACTTGGCGGCCACTTTTTCCGGACAAGTCCTTATCGTCACTGGCAATGCCGAATTATTTACTGACGAAACAATTAAAAAATACCCCTCAATAAAATCCTACGGTTCTCAAGGAATTGTAAAAATTTCTAAACTCAATATCGGTTTCTGCCATGAACCAAAAAAAATTGAAATTTTATTAAAACAGGCGACAGAATCGACCGCTAATAAACTCCATTTCATTTTTTATGGACATACCCATAAACCTTGGTTAGAAAAAAGAAAGGAAATAATTATTGCCAATCCGGGTAACCTGGCCGGGATATTCCATCAAGCTACTTTTGCTACTTTAAATACCGCTACTAAAAAATTAGTTCTACAGATTGTGGCTAATCTTTAAATCGCCCCGTCCTATTTAAAAATCTCTTACCCTAGTAAGAGATTTTTAAATACGCCAAAAATAAAGTCTAGGAACGACCAATTACTTTTTTTAAATATTGTCCTGTATAGCTTCGGGCTGTTCGCGCTACTTCGGGCGGCGTTCCCGCCGCCACCAAATAGCCACCGTCATCGCCGCCTTCTGGCCCCAGATCGATAATCCAGTCTACTGATTTAATGACATCAAGATTATGTTCAATAATTAACACAGTATTGCCTTGATTGACTAAAATATTCAAAACTTCAAGCAACCGTTCAATATCGGCAAAATGTAAACCGGTCGTCGGCTCATCGAGAATATACAAAGTTTTTCCCGTCGCCCGGCGAGACAATTCGGTCGCTAATTTAATTCGCTGAGCTTCGCCGCCGGAAAAAGTAGTCGCGCTCTGGCCCAATTTAATATAACCTAAACCAACATCATCCAACGTCTTTAATTTTTGACTAATCGCTGAGTGATTACGAAAAAACTCTTTAGCCTCTTGAACGGTCATCTGTAAAATTTCCGAAATATTTTTCCCCTGATACAAAACTCCTAAAATATTAGTCTTGAATTTTTTACCGCCGCAAACCTCACAAGTCAAATACACATCCGAAAGAAACTGCATCTCGACTTTGATAACGCCGTCGCCGGCACAATTTTCACAACGCCCACCGGGGACATTAAAAGAAAAATGACCAGCCCCTAATCCCTTAACTCTTGCTTCAGGCAACTCCGCAAACAAATCACGAATATAAGTAAACAGACCAGTATAAGTAGCAGGGTTGGAGCGGGGCGTACGCCCAATCGGCGATTGATCGATATTAATAACTTTATCAATAAATTCTAAACCCTGTAAATCGCGATACGCTCCTGGTTCAACTTTAGCCCGATAGAACTTCCGGTTTAAAGCATTCGCTAAAATATCATTCATTAAAGTGGATTTACCGGAGCCAGAAACGCCAGTCATCGCTACTAATTTTCCGAGAGGAATTTCGACATCAATATTTTTTAAATTATGCTCTCGAGCGCCAATTATTTTAATTGACTGTCCGCTCCCTAAACGAAATTTTTTTAAAGTTTTAATAGAACTTTTTCCGGATAAATAGGCACCAGTTATCGAAGCGGGCGCCTCTTTAATTCCCGACGGCAAACCCGCAAATAATATTTGTCCGCCGAAATCACCGGCGCCTGGGCCAATATCGATTAAATAATCGGCGGCCATCATCATCGCCGCATCATGTTCGACGACGATTACCGTGTTACCATTATCACGTAATTTTTTTAAAGTCGTAATGAGTTTATCGTTGTCCCTCTGATGCAGACCGATGGACGGTTCATCTAAAACATACAAAACTCCACTCAAGGTCGACCCCACTTGTGAAGCCAGACGGATGCGTTGGGCTTCGCCCCCTGACAAAGTTAAAGCCGCCCGACTTAAGGTTAAATAACCAAGACCGACATTTTCTAGAAATTTTAAATTTTTCAAAATTTCTTGAATAATCGGCTCAATAATCCGGCTATCACCACTAACAGTCGCCCGATCTTTTAGCCAATTAGCTAGCAAGACCGATAACTCCTTCAGACTATAATTACTAACTTCAGCGATTGATAATCCGGCAATTTTTACCGCTAAAGATTCTGGCTTCAAACGGGAGCCCTGGCAGACAGAACACAGACAAACGCGCATGACTTTTTCAATTTCTTGTTTAACAAAATTAGATTTTGTCTCCTGATATTTTTCTTCTAATTTAGACAATAAACCGGTAAATTGCTGATCCCCTTTTAAAATTAACTCCCGAGCCGCCGGACTTAAATCTTTCACCGCTAAGCGTAAATTAAAATTATGACGTACCGCTAGCCCACTCAACTCCTCTAATAAACCACTACTAGACAGGCTAGTGTGCGACCAAGGTTTGATAGCGCCCTCTAAAATACTGAGATTACTATTAAAAATTAAGCTGGCATCAAGTTCCGCTTTAGTTCCTAAACCGGAACAGGCGGGACAGGCACCATAACCAGAATTAAAAGAAAAGTCGCGCGGCTCTAATTCCGGTCGGCTATAACTACAAGACGAGCAAACATAGGATTTCTGCAAACGTAACGATTTAACTTCCCGACCGCGTATGGTCTTAATATTTTCTGTCTTTTGCGTTTCTAATTTCAGCTTAAGATTACAGTGCGGGCAATAAGCCTGTCCTTCGCGCGCATAAAGCAATCGCAAATAATCATAAATTTCGGTGATAGTTCCAACGGTCGAACGAGGATTATGCCCCGCGGTTCGCTGATCAATAGAAATTGCTGGTGATAGCCCCTCAATCAAATCAACATCTGGTTTATCCATCAAACCGACGAACTGCCGGGCATAAGAAGAAAGCGATTCAACATAGCGCCTTTGTCCTTCAGCGTATATCGTATCGAAAGCTAAAGACGATTTACCCGAGCCTGACAAACCAGTAATAACTACTAACTGATCACGAGGAATATCTAAATTAACATTTTTTAGATTATTCGTCCTCGCGCCTCGCACTTTAATAAAATTAGTAGCCATGCATTTAAAAATAAAAAATAATTAAAGTTTATTATACTAAAAATCCATAAAAAAAACAAGCCGGCAAGATAATCAGCTCGTTAAGGTTATTAAAATAGACTGCTACTCGTCGTCCGGCTAAAATATTTTGTAGAATATCTTTAATAGAAAAATCAAACAGCGGTCAAAAAATTTGGTTTTCCGATGAGAAACCGAAAATTCAATCGCTCCCTTTTTCCATTCACTAATTACTTTATCTAAATCAGCCACTAGCTGTTTTTGCTCAAAAAATACGCCCGCCTCAATATTCCAATTGAAAGACAAAACATCCATATTTTGCGAACCGATCAACGCCTCCCGCTTATCGATTAACATAATCTTAGCGTGATTCATAATCGGCGTCAGATAAATTTTTACTCCTTTCTCCGCCAAACGACAAGCATTCAAATAATTAACTCGATTAAGAAAATCGATATCCGTATCATTAGGGATCATAATCTCAACTTTCACTCCTCGATGGCAAGCATTATCTAAGAGAGCCATTAACCAACGCGGGGGCAGAAGATAGGGAGTAACAATAATAATCGAATCCAAAGCACTAATAATCCTTTGGCGATAATAAGAACTTAATTGATGTATCTTACTAGTCGTAATCAAATTATCAATGACCCAAGATTTTATCTTTTGCACTAAAGGCAAACGGCTATGAATCAAAATAGTTTCTCGTTTCCCACCAGCCAATTCATAGGAGTAAGCAAAAGATTTAAGAATAGGCTTAACGATCATCCCCTGCAACTTAATCTGCATATCTCGCCAATAACGAATTTTCTCATAAATATTAACTCCCCCAATCAGCGCAATCTTATCATCGATAATAACAATTTTACGATGCGTCCGACGAAACCAATGGCTAAAATAGAGAAATTCTACTCCCGCTTGGCGTAGTTCATTAACCTCAGCGGAACGCAAAGCCGAACTCCCGAAAGAATCAGCAATCACGACAACTTCTAAACCACTAGCCGCTTTAGTCTTTAACAGACTTAAAAAATTATGGGTTTCCTTGGTATCATTTAAAAAAATATACATCTCAATATAAATCGATTTTTGCGCTAAGAGCATAGCTTGAAACATGCCATCCCAAGCTTTCTGTGAAGTTGTATATAAACGATATTTCATAATTCCAATAATTTCTTAAGCTTAGGTAAGGCCTTATCAGTCGCTAATTCGCCAACCTTAATCATTTGTAGCGCAATATCTTTAGTAAAGTATTTAGCTAAGCCGCTCTTTCGGGAAAAAGTCGACATATCCGGCTCAATTAAAATATCGGCCTCGCGCACCGCTCCGCTCGCTAAATTATGTAATAAAATAACGGTGCTGCGCCCCGCCATATTAGATAGCGATGAAGGCAGTGAAGAAAATTCATTTTTATTATATAAATTAACGCCGATGACAATATCGGCCC
>JAVHRV010000029.1:0-4832 GCA_036171815.1 Patescibacteria group bacterium | reverse complement strand
TACTTCACCGGATTTATTTCAATGCGCGCTCCTTCTTTTAATTTCTCAAGGGGCAAATGGCTTAACTTATTATATTCCTTAATTTTAGACGTATCAAAATATATTCCATCCGAAGTTTGATAGGTAAAACCCTTCTCTTCTAAAGTTTTTATCATCTCGATCTGTTCCTTGATATAGTCCGTCGCTTTGCACCAAATATCTGGCTCTTTAATATTTAAGTCGGTAAGATTCTTCTTAAAGGAGGCCGTATAAAGTTCAGCGATATCCCAAGCGCTTTTTCCTTCGCGCGCTGCGCCCTTCTCCATCTTATCTTCCCCCATGTCCATATCGCCGGTCAAATGACCAACGTCGGTAATATTGGTAATATGTTTAACGCTATAACCGTTATATTCTAAAACGCGAACCAAAAAATCTTCAAATAGATAAGTCCGTAAATTACCGATATGGGCATAATTATAAACAGTCGGCCCGCATGTATAAAGACCAACCGCGCCCGGCTTAATTGGCTTAAACTCTTCTTTTTTTAGAGATAAAGTATTGTATAGAAATAACGGCGACATAGTTTATTGTGATAATTTTAATTATTATTTTATTGGGCGTAAGCGACCATCTTGGCTAAAGATCTGTCAAAATTGCCTAGATTATCGCGAAGCCGAGGATCTAAATTTTTATTATAGATATACTCCTGGGCTTGTTGTTTTAAAGAATAAACTAATTTGGCATAGACCGATTTCTCTGTCTGATCGGGCACGGCCAGGGCCGAATTGGCCGTTAAAGACTCTAATAGATTATTTAACTCCGCCTTACTCAAGGCCAAATAAAACAAGGGAATATGGCCTAATTCTTTTCTGATTAATTTTCCGTCTTGGCAGGTGGCGCCATATTTAATCCTAGCGCCCTTGCCCTCTATCATTTTCCGGCGCATTTTTTCTTCTTTCTTCTCACCGCCGTCATCGCCAACATTACCAATAACATCATCCACGCCGCAAACAACCGCTCCGGTTTTTTTATCAATAATCAACTGATCGGCACCATTTTCATAATCATCATAAGTAGAGGCGCGAACAGTAACAAATTCCTGACCTAAAATCTTATTAAACAATAAGGTCATCGCGATCTCCGTAATGTTGCTCGGATTCTTTTCGCGATCCGCTAAAAATTTTTCCGGAGTCTTAAATTCATCTTCCGCAAACCCTTTAATTTTCTCCGCCATCCGATCCTGATCATAATCGGCGTCTCGACCGATCATTTTCATCTGTCCGTCAGCCGTACAAAAATCGCCATACTCCGAATTTAAACGTTCGGACATAGACCTTAAACTAATTTTCAAATCAGGCAAATATTTTTCAGGACGAGGTAATTGAGGCTTATTATCCCATTTAGATTCCGAGAGTTTATCAGGATCAATTTTACCTAATATTTTCAAGCCGGGTAATTTTTCGCTCATACTTTTAAAGCTAAAATTTAAATTCTCCTTCACTAATTATGTCCGTTAATTTCTTACGGCCAGAGGGAACTTCCCGGTCCTGTAAAGCGACCGGTGGCACAATAATTAAACTCGGTCGGTTTTCAAGTTTTCCCCACCAATCAGGCCGTTACTCAGCCAAGAGCCGACCCAGAGCCACAGCGACAGACCGATCGCTGTCCATAGACCGCCCACAAAAAAACCTTTAACGATACTGGAAACGAGTAGAACAAGCAAACCGTTAATAACTAAAGTAAAAAGCCCGAGAGTTAAAATATTGATGGGTAGGGTTAGGATAATAAGTAGCGGACGAATAACCGCATTAACGATTCCTAGAATAAGTGCGGTTATAATAGCGGCCCACCAACCGGAAACGACCACGCCGCTAAAAATAAGCGGAGCGATAAGTAAAAATAAGGCATTGATAATTAAGCGCAAAATCAGTTTCATAAAATTATAATTATTTAATTATAGCTTTATTTTATCACGTTTTGACAGAAAAAGCATTTTTTAGTAAGTGGTCGTTAGTGGATTCGAACCACTGACCTCCGCGATGTGAACGCGGCGCTCTAACCAGCTGAGCCAAACGACCTAATTAGTAAACTATTATAAGAATAAATTATTATATACGGCTGGTCAAGGATAAAAAAATAAAAAAGCCCTATAAAATTACAGGGCTTTATTCAACTAAATAAAGGAAATACGTTTTCTAGTCAGCACCTTGAAAACACTAGCCGACGACTTCTTCGGATAATTCTTGAGACGGACAAAAAATTTCCTGGCATTGATTAATAAACTCAATGCCACCAATATTTTTAGAAATTTCAAAAACCTCTCTAAAGAATTTACAAATAATAAATCGCTCGCTGTCATCTTGAAAAAGAAAGAGGGTTTTTAGGCTAAAGGGCAATAAATTTTCCTCTTTGGCTTGAAAAGTCTTAAGTAGTTTCTTTTGACATTTCTCTAGCCCACAGCAGGTCTGCCGGAAACAAGGGCTAAAATGATTCAAGTCGGGTAGGATAAAATAACTAACTTTATGCCTACGACAAACAGGACAGAAAATGCTAGTCTCCGGATTTTCACCAATAGCAATAATATTAGCTATTTTCTCCTTAAGATATCTATCTTTACTTAAGGAGGGGATTGCCTTAGGCTCCTGAAAAATGAGCGATAATAGATATTTCCCGCCATATTGGCCATACGACCTGATTTCTGGAACAATAGAAAAAAGAGCTGATTGCTGGTCCATATCACACCTCGATGTTTATTGAAACGATTAATTAATAAAGAACAAAAACGGTGCCCGAGGGGGGATTTGGACCCCCATGGGATTGCTCCCACAGCGTTCTGAACACTGCGTGTCTACCAATTTCACCACCCGAGCTAAACTGTTTATAGTCTGTCACAGATAATTTTGTTTGTAAATATTAGGATAACATAATCAGAGAACTCATGTTATAATCTTAAATATGATAAATCTAGATACCGAACAAGAGTATTTTAAGCTCGGCTACCGGCTTATCGGCGGAGTCGACGAAGCCGGACGCGGTCCCTTGGCCGGACCGGTCGTCGCCGCTTGCGTCGTGATTGATTCCAATTTTAAGATAACTAACTCTGATCTAGCCTTAGTTAATGATTCTAAAAAATTAAGCGCCCAAAAACGAGAAAAACTTTTTGCTATCATTAGAGAAAAAGCCTTGGCCGTGGAAATTGGCGTCGTTGATAATTTAGTAATTGATAAGATTAATATCCTCCAAGCGAGTTTTTTAGCGATGCGCCACGCTATAAAAAAAATCGCGGTTAGCCCCGATTATATTCTTCTAGACGGCGCTTTCAAAATTCCTAAACTTATCTTACCGCAAACCGCTATCATTAAAGGCGATGCTAAAGTCTGGTCTATCGCCGCGGCTTCAATAATCGCTAAAGTCAGCCGCGACTGGCTTATGTCGGAAATCGACAAAAAATATCCCGAGTATTTATTCAAAAAACATAAAGGCTACGGCACCAAACTCCATTTAGAAAAAATAAAAGAATACGGCCCCTGCCCGATCCACCGTTTTAGCTTTAAACCGATGAGGGAGGAATAAAGTTACCCACGTTGATACATACGACTATTTTCTTCTCGATCTTCATCCAAACATTTTATCCGCTCTTCGGCCTTAAGTCTATTAACCTCTTCGGCGAGCTCCTTCCTTTTTTTCTCTTTCATAATCTCATCGGCCTCTTGATGAGCGCGCGCTAAATCTAAATCATCTAGCGATTCATTATCTGGCTCATCGTCGCTAACAAGCTGTTCGGAACTAAGTGGCAATTTAGTATCATCTAAATTTTCATCGGCCGAACTTTTAGCCAGTTTTTTTTCACTGCCAAAATCTAACTCATAATTATAGTTTTCTTTAGCCATATTTTAAAACTTAGTTTATTTATTTATCAATCTACCTATATTAAATAATAATCCTTTTTTAAACTACTTGTCAAAATTTTATATTAAAAAAGTTAACATAAAAAAGAACCGCGTTTACGGTTCTTTTTATCTAACATTAAATATATTTACCTATTTTATTCTTCCCTATTTTTATCTCTTCTCCTTATCTCTTAGACCCGCTATAAGCGACCGCCCGAACAATATTCCAGGCTAAGGCATTTACTGGTTGATGACCATAAACCCAGCGAAAGCTTTTAATGGCCGCCGCTTCACTGGCTAAATTACGTTGGGCTGGTAATAAACCGTAAGCGATAACCATAATCGCGTTAGAGTCGGTTTTATTAGTCATTACCGCGCTGCGAGCATAAACTTTTTTAAACTCTAGTTTCGCCTGATTCTCGGCCGCCTTATTCCGCTCACTGGGCCAGCGACCACTAGCGATTTTTAAAACATCAGACCACTCTCCTTCAACATTCGGTAATTTGCCATAAGCCTGATAATAGGAATTCGTCACTCCGGCGCGCTCGCCCACACCGAGGCGCTGCGTAGTCGGGGTGCCATAGACAATAAAATCATTAATACTTTCTTTTTCATTCGTCGTAATTTTTTTATCTTGTCCTAAAATCGTTTGATATTTTATTAAACTCGCCCGCTCACTAAGAGCGTTAGCTTTTTTGCCTAAATATGTTAACAGGGTTTCCGTATTGTTAGCGCTCACAATCCCGGACTCAGTAGCAATATTTCCTAAAACATTGCTAGCCGAAGCGGGAGCTGGAGTAGTGGAAGGCGCCGGAGTAGTTGAAGGAGCCGGAGTAGTTACAGGGGTAGAAGTGGCGACAGTAGTCTGACAAGTTCTTTGCGCCGCCGCTTGTTGAGCAGTAGTTAGGGTACAACTACTAGGAGTACTAGTGAGAACAGAACGGGTTTGAATATTACCAAAGC
>JAVHRV010000028.1:0-4861 GCA_036171815.1 Patescibacteria group bacterium | reverse complement strand
CAGGAAATCAAAGGCGTCACGCCTCATTATCAGATTTTAGACGAGCATGGCCCGGATCATGCAAAAATTTTTACGGTCGGTCTCTATTTAGAGAACGATTTGATTACCACTGGCGTCGGCTCCTCGAAACAAGAGGCGCAAGTCGATGCCGCCGCGCGAGGCATTAAGAAAATGGTTTGGTAAAAATATATGGACATCAACAATCTCTTAAAATTAGCCGCGGAAAAACAGGCTTCCGATATTCATCTTTTAGTCGCTTATCCGCCGATTTTGCGGATCGACGGCGAACTACATGATATTAATCAGATTGTTTCGGCCGGTAATTTCGCGCCTTTGGCGGCGAGTGATTTAGAAGGATTTTTAGACGCGCTGTTAACTAAAGAACAGAAAACACAATTTTTTGATAAACGGGATTTAGATTTAGGTTATCAAGTAGAGGCTTATCGTTACCGGGTTAATTTTGCTTTTGAGAAAAATAATATTGTTATCGTAGCGCGAGTAATTTCGGAAAAGAAACAAACGCTGCAAGATATTGGTATGCCGGCAGTAGTGGAAGAATTATTAAATTTGCCGCAGGGTTTTATTTTAGTCACTGGTCCGACGGGTTGTGGTAAGTCGACGACTTTAGCGGCCATGATTAATTACATCAATACCAATCGGAGTTGTAATATTGTGACGCTCGAGGATCCCGTCGAATACGTTTTTACGCCGCTTAAATCCATCATTGTTCAAAGACAGCTCGGGACAGATATGCTTAGTTTTTCGGCCGGGCTGAAACATGTTTTGCGCCAAGACCCAAATATTATCATGTTGGGTGAAATGCGCGATTTAGAAACGATTTCGACCGCCGTTACTCTAGCGGAAACCGGACATTTAGTTTTAGCGACTTTGCATACTTACAGCGCGGCGCAGACGATTGATCGGATTATTGATATTTTTCCGCCTTATCAACAGGCGCAAATAAAATCACAGCTATCCGCGGTTTTATCCGCGGTTATTTCCCAGCGGCTTTTACCGCGGCTCAGCGGCGGGCGAGTGGCCGCGCGCGAAATTTTAATCAATAATGAAGCGATTGCCAATTTAATTAGAGAAGGGAAATCGGCGCAAGTGAAAAGTACGATTGAAACTAGTTCGGGGGTTGGCATGATTACTTTAGATCGGCACATTAAACAATTATTCCAAGCGGGCGAAATTAGCCGCGAAGTGGCGGAACGAAATATGGAGGACGCTCGCCTTTTAGATAATTAATTGTTTTTCAATTTATATAGATAAAAAGAGCCGCCGCTCATAGTCGGCGTTTGGTTAGCGCCTAGGAGAACTAGATCGCTATCGATTTTTTCTAGAGGCAGACAAGATAAAATTAAAAAATCTCGATTAGGAAAGAAGGCCAGAATCCTTCTTTTTATTTCAGGGTAAAGAATTCGCGACCCCTCGACATATTTAGCGTCGAGAGTCACAAAAGTTCCGTAGGCCTCTCTTTCTGGCTGCCAGAACATTTTATTAGGTAAATAGGGCAACAGAGAAATATTAACAAATGAACTAAAAGAAGCGATGGCTTTTTTGTCTAAGCCGGTATTTTTTAGATAAGCCGCCATTTCTTGACCGCCAGAAAAATTATAGTGATAGTCTTGCCAATAAGTAACGGCCGCCATAATTATTCCTGGTATTAGAGCGAGACCGAAAATATAAACAGCGATTTTTTTGTTTAGTAAAAAAGAAAATCTTGGTCGATTGGTTAATTTTAAAGCGGTTGGCGGTTCGGTCTGATAATAATAATTTAGCCACCAGGAAAAAATTAAGAAAATTAAGAAAAAGCCGTAATGGCGCAAACCGCCGTCGACTTTAAATAGAAAAAGATAAACTAGCCAAGCGGCTGACGCCGCGTAAAGAAACAAAGGGATTTTTTTTCGGACTAGAGAAAAAAGTAAATAACCGAGGATAATAAGCGCACCGCCGCCTATTAGATAAGACCAGGGACCGTAGAAATAGATTTCGCCGAAGGCTTGATTACGGGGAATGAGTAGCGCTCCTAAAGAGGAAAAAAAGACGGAGAATTTTGGGGACATCAGTCCGGAATGTAGTTGTCCGTAGTAAGGAATTATCTGTAAAAGAGCGCTCACCGCGGCCAGCGTTAGAATTATAGTCGCCGGAATTATTTTTTTGTTATTTATTTCTTGAGAGTAGTCAATGATAAATAAGAAAGCGAGAATTAAAGCGGGCACGAAACTCAAGAGATTCGTTTGGAATAGAAGAGTGATAATGATTGAGTAAAGGAGTGGTTTTTTAAATCTTTCGGGATATAGAGCGGCGATTAGAAAAAGAAAGAGTAGGCTTAAGTTATAGTTGCGAGCTATGACAGCATATTCATAGAGCGGATAGTAGGAAAAAGTAAAAATAAATTTGAAAATTTTTGGCAGAGGTGAAAAAAATAAAAAAACAAAAATTAAACTGCCAGCGATCAGCCAATGTAATAATCCTTGGGCTAAGATCGGCAGCCCTAATTTAATTAGTAACCAGTTGAGCAAGTGCCAAAGGGCCGGGGTTCCTTCATAAGGCATTTGTTTCAGCAACTCGCCGAAGTTTAAATCGCGGGCGATGAGCCAAGCCTGGGCTTCGTCACACCAAGGTTCATGATGCAAAACTCCTAGGAGCGTTAGGGCTACATAAATTAAAAATGCCCCCCAAAGCCAATAGTCGCGAAAATTAGGATTTTGCAATTTCTTGATAATCATTTTCGGTATTAATTTGCCAGATATTAGTCTTATCTTTTTGTCTCGTTATAATATTGTTGACGGCGGTAATCGCCGTCAACATTGAATGATCCATATTATTATAACGATGCAGGCCGTTACGACCAACTGAAAAAAGATTAGTGAAACTGTTTAAATATTTTTGAATTTTCGGTAAGTTATTATCGTCGGCTGAGTAAACAGGATAGGCTTGTCTTTGTCGGTATAAAGAGCCGGTAATAAAATCATCCGGCGCGGCGAGACCAATAATTTTTAGTTCCTGTTTCGCTAGGGCTATTAAATTTTCTTCGGTCATTAGCCATAATTCATCTCCTTGAGTACAAAAATACTCAGCGCTGATGAGAACTTTATCATTTTCTTTTAAGAGCCAGGGACTGAAATTATTAAGAATACTTAAACGTCCGATTTTAACATTTTTTTCTTGAACATAAAGCCAATTATCGGGAATAAGCTGGTTTCTTGTTTTAAAATTAGTTTGATTTTTTTTCTGCAGTTGTTTGTAGACTAGGGTTACGAGAATTAAATCACGATACTGCAACTGCGCGGCGGCCTTTTTTATTTCTACGGGCGCTGTCGGCCAACTACCAATTAAATCTTGGAGCGAAGAGCTAGAAAAAAAATAATCACCTTGATAAGTTTCAGTCGCGCCAGTTAACGTCTGTTGCGATTCTAAGGAAATAATTTTCCCGGCCGCCGTTGTTTCTGTCGTCGTTTCCGTCGTCGTTAATTTTGTGACGCGGGAATTTAATTTTATTTCGCCGCCTTTTTGGCGAATGATTTCCGCTAGCGTTTCGTACATTTGGCCGGCGCCAAATTTAGGGTAGAGAAAACTATCGATTAAACTAGTTTCGCGGGAATGATAACCGGGCAGGAGATTTTTTTTAATAGCTTCTTTGATAACTTTGGAGACGGAGAGTCCTTTAATCCGTTGCTCGCCCCAGCTTTTAGGCATGTCCTGGCATTTTGTGCCCCAGACTTTTTCGGTATAACTTTGAAAAAATGTGGTATAAAGTTCGCGGCCAAAACGGTTAATGAAAAAATCTTCGAGACTTACTTCCGGCCGACAGGGGAAAAGTCGAGCGCCTAAATAGCTAATGATTATTTTAAAAATTTTTTTAAGTCCCAAATTTTTTAAATTAGAGAGGCTGAGTCTTAAGGGATAGTCGAAGAATTTTTGATTGTGGATGATTCGCGTCAGACGATTTTTAAAGAGCATAACTCGATCAACTTTTTCTGGATCAGGCGCGCCGGGTTTTTCCGATACCTTAATTATTCTTTCTAAGCTTTTATCCTCGGCAGTAGGAAATCCTTGGCGAGGTAAGATATCTTCCCAAAGTTTATTAATTAAAGGAGACTTAGAAAAAAAACGATGTGGCCCTAAATCAAAACGCCAGCCCTGAAAATCAATAGTCTTGGCTAGACCGCCGACTTGAGAACTTTTTTCTAAAATTATGGGCTTAATATCGGTTTTGGTGAGTAATTCATAAGCGGCAGTAAGTCCGGCTGGTCCCGCGCCGATAATAATCGCTTGCTGAGATTTTTGTTTTCCTTCGTCTTTAATGGAGGAGGCCATAGTTTATTAGGGGTTAGACTCTTAAGTTTATTAGGAATTAGACTTTTAATTTACTACCATTATACCTTATTATTATTTTTAATAGAATTAAAGAAAAATTATGTTAAAAATTAACCAAAATTAGGAGCTTTTTAAGCCCTTGACATTATTTTTAAAACCGTTATAATTGGTATCAGTTTTAATAGGGCTATAAAAGCCGAAAAATATGCAAAAAAGATTAGGTGTTTTATTCCATAAGCGATTCTAATTAGTCTGCTATTTTGCGATTACTTAGAACCGCCTAAGCAGCGGTTTTTTTGCGCCCTATCGGTTCGTTAACAATTCAGTTAAGTAAAGACATCAAAAATATAAAGAAAAGATCAATATTTGGATCCCTTATCTCAACTTTTTCGTCCGAGATCAAGGGGCTGTAATCGGGATATTGAAAAACACGCTTTTGTAGCTTTAAAAATAAAAGCGTGGGAAAATCTCAGTAAGAGTATCTGGTGGATGCCTTGACATAAGAAGACGATGAAGGACGTAGCAGCCTGCGATAAGC
>JAVHRV010000027.1:0-20810 GCA_036171815.1 Patescibacteria group bacterium | reverse complement strand
TATGCTCAAGGCCATGGACTATATTATTGATCTGGGGCCGGATGGCGGCGAAGAAGGCGGGCGCCTGGTCGCCAGCGGTCAGCCGGAAGATATTGTCCGCGAAACAAAAAGCGTGACGGGAAAATACTTAAAAGAATATTTAAAATAATTTATGAATTTATCTATCATTTTAGCTTTCGGAGCGATGTTCGGCTGGGGAGTGGCTGATTTTCTAATTCAGAAAACCGTCAAAAAAATCGGCAGTCTGGAAACTTTGGCCTGGATCACTATTTTAGGCGCGATAATTTTAGTTCCGCTTATTCTCTCTGAGGGAATTAATTTAAATAGAACTAATATTATTTTTCTTATTTTTTTAGGAGCAGTAACTTTTGTCGCCGGATTACTCGATTTTAAAGCTCTAAAAATTGGAAAATTGGCGGTTATAGAAACAATCATGGCGATTGAGCTGCCTCTAACTATTCTATTAGGCGTTCTCGCTTTCCAGGAAAGGTTGAATTTTCTGCAGGTGATTCTAGTTAGTTTAGTATTTATCGGGATAGTCTTAGCTTCAGTAAATTTTAAAAATCTTCATCATCGTGATTTTTTAGAAAAAGGGTCGCTGTTAGCAATTGCTTCTGGGCTCACGATCGCTTTTGTTAACTTTTTTTCTGCCGATCAGGCTAAATCTTTAAGCCCCTTAATGGCTATTTGGTTTCCTTGGTTATCTTGTGGCATGATTTGTTTAATTTATATTAGTCGTTTTAAAAAAAGCCATTTTAAAAACTTTGTAAAACAGAGCTTGGGGCATTGGCGCTTAATATTGATAGTCGCCCTAATAGATTTAGGCGCTTGGCTACTTTATGCGTTTGCCGTAGCTAAAGAAGAATTATCAATTACTATCGCGATTACCGAAAGTTATATAGTCGTGGCTATAATTCTGAGTGTTCTCATTAATAGAGAAAAAATTAGACCCGTTCAATACTTGGGATCGACCTTGGCTATCATAGGTAGTTTATTAATTGGTTTTATAAGTTAATTGAAATTATTAAAATATGGAATCTAAATTTGCCGAGCAAATTTATAAATTAACCGCCCGGATCCCTAAAGGTAAAGTAGCTACATATCAGGGAATAGCTGCCGCCCTAGGCCAGCCTAAAGCCAGCCGCGCCGTCGGTAATGCTCTGAATAAGAATCCTTATGCGCCTCAGGTGCCTTGCCATCGCATAATAAGGTCTAACGGAGAAATCGGAGGATTCGCCTCCGGCCCTGATAAGAAGAGGCTTATGCTTCAGAAGGAAGGCGTGACAGTCATTAATAATAAAATAGATTTATCCCGCTATGGCTACAAGTTTAAAATTAAAAAATAAACTTAAGTTCATCCCCAAAAAACCCGGGGTTTATTTTTGGCTAGATAAAAATAAGAAGGTTTTATATGTTGGCCGGGCGACTAATCTTCGTAATCGTCTCGGTCAATATTTTCAAAAGAATGTCAGCCCGCGGATCGCAGAAATGGTCGCAGCCGCAGTTGATCTGAGATATGAAGAGACTGAAACGTTGCTCGAAGCAATCATACTAGAAGCTAAGAATATCAAACGGTACTGGCCGAAGTATAATATCGTCGATCGGGATGACCGCTCTTTCATTTATGTTGTGATACCTGGGACGGATTATGCTAGGCCGCTTATCGTTCGGGGGACCGATCTGAAAAAATTCGCTATCTTTGGCACGGGCCCGCGCCAATCAACCCGGTCAGCTAAAGTATTCGGCCCTTATCAATCTTTTTATCTTTTACAAAATGCCTTGCGTTTGATTAGACGAATTTTCCCTTATGGCAATTGTCGGCCGGATAGCGGACACGCTTGTTTCGACTACCAAATCGGTCTTTGCCCAGGATCCTGTATCGGCGCAATTAGTGCTAAGGATTATAAAAAGAATATAAATAATATCATTCTGCTTCTGTCGGGAGAGAAAAAACGCTTGATCAAGCAATTAATGAAAGAAAACCCGGATAAAATTAAGGCTCTGCGACATCTGCAAGACGTTTCTCTGCTAACTAAAGAAGATAATTTAGCAGAACAGAGAGTTAACCGTCTGGAAGGTTATGATATTTCTCATTTGCAGGGCAAGGAAGCCTACGGCTCGATGGTCGTTTTCGAAAATAATGAAGCCATTAAAACGGAGTATCGGCTTTTCAAGATAAAAGAAGCGCCAGCCGGAGACGATGAGAGAGCCTTAGCGGAAGTTCTGCTCCGCCGTTTCCGGCATCCGGAATGGGCTTTACCTGATCTAATTATGATCGATGGCGGGACACCACAGATCAGTTTCCTATCTAAGATATTATCAGCTAATAATATTAGTGCGCCTCTTATTGGTATTTCCAAGTTCGGCGGTGATAAATTAGTTTTTGCGGCTGGCAACAATAAATCTCTACGCAATTTAGCGCAAAACATAAAGCCTGTTTTGTTAAAAGTTAGGGAAGAGGCGCATCGTTTTGCTAATCGCGGTCGAAAGAAGGGTCTATCTATTAGGTTTAAAATGAGTTAAAATAAAAGAGACCGAATACTCAGAGTTTACGCCAATAAATATAAAAATTATTAACTATATTAATAATATAAATTTATGAAAAAATCTTACATTTTTCTAAGTACCTTAGGAATTCTAGCCGTGGCCGCGATAGTTATTGTCGCTCTAGCCATGGCTAATAGAATTAACAACCAAGATCGTTTTTCTATCACCGGCTCCGGCACAGTTTATGCTAAAGCCGATATTGCCAATCTCGAAGTGGGACTGCGAACGGGAGCCAAAAAAACAGCGGCCGAAGCAACCGCCGATAGCAGCAATAAAATGAATGAAATAATCGGAGAATTGAAAAAACTAGATATTAATGAAAAAGATATTAAAACTACTAGTTATAACTTAAATCCGGTTTATAACTGGACCGACCAGGCTGGTCAGCAACTAATCGGTTATGAAGTTGTACAGAATCTGACTTTAAAAATCAGGGATCTGACTAAAATTGGTGACGTTATCGCTAAAACAACTGAAAAGGGCGCTAACCAAATAGGTAATATTAATTTTACCATTGATGACGAGTATGCTCTAAAAAATCAGGCGCGAGAATTAGCTATCCAAAAAGCTAAAGAAAAGGCTGAATTAATCGCTAAGCAATCGGGAATGAAGTTGGGGGAAATAAAGAGTGTTTACGAGAGTTCCGAACCAATGATGCCAATTGCTTATTCTAATGCAAAAATGGATTTAAGGGCGGGGTCAGGAGAAAGCGTGGTCGCTCCTAATATCCAAACCGGCCAAAACGAAATTAAGGTTGAAGTAACTTTAATTTACGAAGTTAAATAAAATATTTATTTAAAAAGAAAAAAAGCGTTGTTGAGACAACGCTTTTTTTAAAAAAGAACAAATTTAAAGAACTATTAACCTATCTTACTAAAAGCCGATTATTTGAACCTTCGTGCTCATAGCGAGATTTCATAAAACGATCCTGCAAATATTGCCTTAGTCCGCTAACTTCTTCGACTATTTGATCTACTCCATTTTTGAAAAAATCATTTTTGTCGTTAATGCCGGAACTAACACCGATAAACTCTATCGGCCGGCCCGATCGACGAACTAATTCTAAATCAAAATTAATGGTATCTCCGAAATAAAATATTTCCCCTGCAAATGAATCTAACTTTTTTATTTCGTTAAATACTGCGGGATGAGGCTTCACGTACTGACAATTATCAGGCGTTACGACATAGTGAAACATGTCGATATTGAAACCAAGAGATTTATCCAATAACTTTAAGCGTTCTTCTCGTCTACTGGTTATTAAACCAAGCGTATGACCCGCATAAGCTAAATCCCATAGAATTTGTAATAAATCAAAGTCGACTACGTAATTCATGGGCGATTCCGGATCAATCTTTAAAAAATCTGGCGTCCGCTCGGCCGCTCCGACTTTTTCGCAAACTAAACGAGCAATTTCCGCAAAAGGGTGTCCCCAAATTTCTTTAAGGAAAGTCTCCTCAACGGCCGGTAAACCAATTTTATTTAACACTCCATTAACTTGTCGGAATCCCGGTCTGGTAGTATCTAAAATCGTTCCATCTAGATCAAATAAAAACATAGAAAAAACGCGTTCCAAAACTCTAGATTTCATTGTCGTGTCTCCAATTGTGAAAGAAAAATAATTTAATTGTTAATATTTAACCACAATTAATTTTCTACGTCAATATTTCTATCTTGACAAATAATTTAAATCTGCTAATATATCCACATAATCAAATTCCTACCACAGACAGCCAGCTGAGCGCTTAAAGGCGCTTATAAGTCTCGCCGAGGTAAGAAATACTAAATTATAGTATTTTTACTAGTCTGTGCTACCACAGATTTTTTTATTATCTAACAATATATATGCCTAAAAATAAAATTCAAAAACAAGAAATCTTTCGTAATTTAAACGAAAAAATTAAAAAATCTAAATCGATGGTTTTCGCCGGTTTTAATGCTTTGGGCGTCAAAGATAACGAGAATTTACGCGCTATATTAAGAAAAGAAAATAGCGAATATTATGTCGCTAAAAAAACCTTAATGAATTTAGCTTTTAAAGCCAATAAACTAGATATCAATATTCGAGATTTCGACGGCAAGGTGGCAGCTATTTTTTCTTACGAAGACGAAATCGCCCCGGCAAAAATTTTAGGAGAATTTCGTAAAGATAAAGACAAGGAAAATCGCGTTTTCTTTTTAGGCGGAATTTTAGAAGGTAAATTATTATCCAAACAGGAGGTGGAAGCTTTATCTAAATTGCCAAGTAAGACCGAGCTATATGCTAAATTAGTCGGATCTTTAAATGCCCCAATCTCCGGTTTTGTTAATGTCTTAGCGGGCAACATCCGTAATTTAGTTAATGTTTTGAAAGCGATTGAAGAAAAAAAATAATTTATAAATAATTAATATAAAAATAATTAACTGGAAATTTGTTGCCTCCGGCTCAAATTATCCACTAAATAAAAGTATGGAAGAAAAAAATGTTGTCGTTCCGGCAAAATTTGAAAAATTAGTCGGCGAAATTGAAAAAATGAGCGTGCTAGATTTAGCCGAACTCGTTAAAATTTTAGAAGAAAAATTTGGCGTCAGCGCTTCAGCGCCAGCGATGATGATGGCTCCGGCCGCGGCCGCCGCCGCCGTTGAGGAAAAGGATAGTTTCGACGTCGAAATTACCGCTGGTGGTGCTAATAAAATTAACGTTATTAAAGCCGTTCGCGAATTGACTGAAATGGGCTTGAAAGAAGCTAAGGATTTAGTTGACGCCGCTCCGAAAGTTTTAAAGGAAGGCGTTAAAAAAGAGGAAGCCGAAAAAATGAAAAAGAGATTAGAAGAAGCGGGCGCGAAAGTAACTCTTAAATAAATTCCTAGTTTAAATAAACTTAAAAATTTAAATAAACTTAAAAAAACCGCTTTTAGCGGTTTTTTTAGGATAGTGACTAACATCAATAATATGAAAACTATTTAAGCCAGAGGATACTTAAAATTATTCAACTAGAATATATCTAACTTTATCTATTTCAACTGAACTTTCCAAAGGGAACTGCTCGCTAAAAAATAAACTGACTTAGTGCTCTCATCAACGGTAAAATCTAGTAGATTATTTAAAGAGTCAAAAATATACTGGCTAGTTAAATGACCATCGCTCCGGGATAAAACTACTAAACGCTTACTAGCGGGTTCAAAAATATAAAGATAATTCTGGCCAGCTAATATTTTTCGCGCTTGAGTCATAACCGGAGAAACCGGCAAAGACTTATAATCAGACTTCTGGCCCTTAAAAAATTTCATTACTTGGCCGCTGGACTGCAAAACATAAATATCGCCATCGACTAATAAATCGCTCGCGGCGCTTAAATTAGCCGCCTCCTTCAGCCAAACGCTTTTCGCCCCAAAGCTAGTGGCTCCCCGCGTATAGCGATAAATCTGGTTTTGACTAGCTCGCAAAGCATATAAATTACTATTAAAAATTCTGGCTTGTCCGAGACTAAGAGCTGGCTCCGGTTCATTCACTATAATAGAGTTAACCGTTCTAGTCTTGATATTAAACTCGATAACTTTGTTGCTATCGGCGTAAAACAACTTATCTTTCTTATCAAAAGATAAAAACTGCAAACTATTCACCCCGGGAATTTCCGTTTTAACATAAGACGTTGACCCGGGCACCAGAGAATAAATAAGCCGATCACTGCTCGCGAATATTTTCCCAGCGACGAAGGTTATATTTTTTAAAGCAAAATCACTGAGATCATTTATTTTAACCGGCGGCTCCGCTTTCACTACCTTTTGAATTTTTTCTTGTTCAGTTTTTAATTGAGCACTTAAACGATCATAAACCTCTTTTTGGGCTTTAGTCTCTTGGGGCAAAGTCGCTAGCAGGGCTTGAGTTTCTAATAAAATCTGACCGGCGCCCTCTTCGTCGTATAGAAGACGAGCGGTAACGTCGCTAGTCTTTTCTGTAATCTGACTCACTAAATTATCAAAGTTTTCTTGGACTATTCGCCGCTGACGACTCCAATTAGTCAAAGATAAACTAATAACTAAGACGAGGATAACCAGTCCTAAAGTAAAAAGTAAATACCGATTTCTTAAATTTAAGCTAATCAACGAATTTTTTAAAGCGTGACCGGACTTTTGCCACGACTGTTTACTAAATATGACGCCCATAATTCTTAGCGTTTTCTTAAAACCAAGCAATAAAAAATTAGATTCGTGTTTAAAAAATATTTTTTCGGCTTTTAAGAAAGAATCGGAACGAGCTAAATTAAGACTCTTAACTACCCCCAAATCTAGAGGGGCCTGAACATTTTTTTCTTCCCGAGTAGAATATTTTCTCTGAGATCGTTGCGACTTAGTTAATTTAGCGCCTAGCCAGTGTTTTAAATTTTTAGTAATTTTCGAAAAACTAATTAAGCCGGCCGGGGCGAGCATCTGTTCGGTTTTTTGCTCAGTATAATTTAGGGAAGAAATAGAACTATGCGCCGACGAATTTAAAGTATTGGCATAGGTCTCCTCGCGAAATTCTGGCAAAGACAAACCAACGGTATTTTTAATGATCAGACCTAAAAACGGGACATAATTATTAATTTTATTGAGAACATTTTTAATCTGTTCGGCGGCGGTCATCGGCGGCAACTTGGTAATAATATCGATTAATTCTTTACTGGAGAGATATTCTAACAAAGCTTCGCTGCCAAAAAGAAAATAAGAACCGAGGGGAATCTCCCCACTAATGACGGAAGAAAATAATTTAGGCAATTTAGTCCTATCAACTTCGGCGTCTTCGGGATTATGATTAGCGAACTCCGCCGCATTAGCTTCAACATTAATTAATTCATAATGGCCACCGCGTTGATAGATTAAAACCGAACGGTTATGGCCAAAATTAGCAAAATGTAATTTATCCTCAAAAACCACCCCTAAAGTAATGCTAGTCGCTGCCGGACTTAGTTTAATCTTTTCCGCTAACAAAAATTCCGCTAAATCTTTATTAGTTTTAGTTAAAGCCGCCTCAAAAATATTTTCTATTTTTAACCCCTCGATCTTGTCGCGAAATAAAATCTTTTCATCATTATAATAATTATGACCCAGTGACGAAACTATAAAATCAAAGATTTTTTTTGTTTCGGTTTTTTTACCCCCGATTTCGGCGAGGACAAAAATTTTACCGGCCAGATTTTCCTTGAGCGAGTCGGGTTGAGCGACAAAAACATCGCTTAAACCGGCCGCTTTAGCGGAATTCAAAGTAATCGATGCAATCTTATTATACATAATCTAATAACAAATTTTGAACAAAATTTTAGTTTGACTGTTTTCTCTTAATATTATACTATAAACTCATAAATAAAGAAATATGCTAGAAGCTATTTTCGGCTCAGAAACTCGAGTAAAAATCATTAATTTTTTATTATTGTCGACGGAAAAAAAATATCAATTAGCGGCTCTCGTCAAGAATTTAAATCTGTCCGCCGCCCCCTTGCGACGCGAACTAGATAATCTGGTTAAATTCGGATTCATTAAGGAAGAAAAAATAATCATTGCCACTAAGAAAAAAAATCAACCGACGGAACAAAAAAACTACAGCGCGAATACCACTTTCATTTTATATCCCGAAATCAAAACCCTCTTTGCAAAAGCGCAAATACTCTTTAGCCAAAAATTTATAAATAATCTGCAAAAAATCAGTCAGACTAAATTTTTAGCTTTAAGCGGAATATTCACCAATGACCCCGAAGCTAAAACCGATATTTTAATCGCCGGGCATATTAAGAAATCTTCATTTTTAAAATTAATCCATGGTCTGGAAAAGGAGCTCGGCCGGGAAATAAACTTCACTATTCTTAGCGAATCAGAATTCCGCTACCGAGAAACCGTCATGGATATATTTTTATATTCTATTTTAGAGGGAAAAACTCTTATCTTACTGGATAATCTTCATAAAACAAAATAACTATGTCTCACTATTTTCCTAAAATATTGTCAGCGATAATCACTTGGCTTAAATATATTATTTTAGGGGGAGTGGCCTTTATCCTGCTAATTTTAATCGCCCTAGGCAGCGCTTATTATAATCTTAAAAATGCGGCGGAAAACGGTTTAACTGGTCGAAAATATTTAAGCGCCGCGGTTGACGCTGTTCAAAACCAAAATTGGTCAGCCGCTAAGAACCAGACGGCCGCTGCCCGTGATTCTTTTGCCTCGGCGCTAGAAAACTTAGAACAAACTAAGACTAACGTCGCCGTCAAATATATTAGTCTTATTCGCCAGCAAATAAATGATTTAGAATATTTGCTGAAAACGGCCGAAATATTATCCCGCTCGCTGGCCAGAATATTGCCTCTCGCCCAAGAATTAGACGATCTTCGCTCCGGGACAGTTAGTCGAAATTTTAGCGACCTGCCAGAAAATGACAAAAAAAAATTCTTACAACTTATCTACGAATCAGAACCAGAATTAAATGGCCTGCGAGCTAACTTAGAATTGGCGGTTCTTAACCTCGACAAAATTCATCGTCTCAGTCTCTTGTGGCCGATCTATGCGGAAATAAGTAACATTAAACAAGAACTGCGGGTGAGCTCGTTACTGATGGCTAAACTATCACCGATTGTAAAATTGCTACCGGCCTTAACTGGTTATCCGAGCGCCAGCCGCTTTTTAATTGTTCTACAAAATAATGATGAATTGCGTCCGACGGGAGGATTTATTGGCACCTACGGCCTCATGGAAATAAAAAACGGCCAGCTATTTTCCCTAAAAACAGACGACAGCTATCACCTAGATATGCCCGCGTCTCTTAGCGATAAATGGCAAACTAAAGCCCCCGAAATATTAAAAAAATATTTGAAAGTAGAAAAATGGTATTTACGTGATGCTAATTGGTCACCGGACTGGCCGAGCGCCGCCCAAAAAATCCAAGAAATATACAACGGGGAAGCGACCGCTATCGGACAAGCGGCTTTATCATTCACGGGGATTATTGCCGTTAACCCCGACTTAATCGCCGACTTACTAAAGTTAGTCGGACCGATAGAATTACGCGGCGCCAGTTATCGTTTTGATAATCTACAACAACTTCTACAATATAACGTAGAAGTCGCCTATAAAGAACAAAATATATCAGCTTGGGATCGTAAAGAAATTATTAACGAATTAATGACAGAAATAAAAAATCGTCTTTTCCGCTTAGAATCGGCGCGCTGGAATCAACTCTTTAAAATATTGGATCATAATATAAACACCAAGAATATTCAAATTTATTTTAACGCCGCCGCTTGGGAGACGCTCGCTCAAAATATCGGGCTGAGCGGCGAAATAAAAAACCCGGCCAGTGATTATTTATTAGTAGTCGACGCTAATCTCGGCGCTTTTAAAAGCGACGCCGTTATGAAAAAAACTATCAATTATAATGTCGTCGAAACTAATACTGGCCTCGAAACTAATTTAAAGTTAAATTACCGTCACGAGGGTGGTTTTGATTGGCGAACCACTCGCTACCGCAGCTACACGAGAATATACGCCCCGCTCGGCAGTCGCTTAATATCAATTAACGGCTTGGACTCGACTCAGGCCAATCTGAGCGTCAGCGATGATAAAAATTTAAACAAAACTGTCTTTGGTTTTTTTTGGACCGTCGAACCAGGAAAATTTACGGAAATAAATATTAACTATAGTTTGCCTAATCGACTTAAAACAGCCCTGGAAAAAAATGGCTATGAATTACTGGTGCAAAAACAATCCGGACAAAGACTAGAAAATTTTAAAGCCAGCTTCAAGTCGCCGACCGGAAAAAGGGAAGAATGGACCAGCCCGCTAGAATCTGATCAAAGCTTCACGACCACGCCCCGTTAATCACTGCTATAAATTCAAACCGATAATAAAAATCCCGCTATCAACCGGGATTTTTTATGCAACAATTTTTACTTTTTTTAATTCTCTTATTTAATTACTCGAAAAGTGGTGCTATAGCTAAGTTTTGAACTCTCCGCCGTTACCTTAATATCAACGACGCCGGGCGCTAGATCAGGCACAACTAACTTTTGACTAAAACGTCCCCGGTAATCAGCCTGCGCTCGGCTGCTGACGCCGCTAAAATTTATTTTTAACTGTTCGTGCGGCAAATAACCGCCCCCTGATAAAGTTATCATATTACTAGGCGCTCCGAAATTATGATCTAAATTCAAATATAAATTTTCTAAACTACTGACTTCTTCCATCATTTCACTCACTTCCACCGCGGTTATTTTACGTAAATTTTCATCTAACACTAAAATATTTGAACCATTAAATAAAACAACTTTATCGCCATTTACATCAACGACCTTCAGCCCCATCGCCCAACCCGCCGGTCCGCCCAAGCTCGTCGTCCAGCGATAAGTCACTTCTTTCAGATTAGTTTTATTTAATTTAACTAAACCGGCCCCATTAGAAAAATAAATATAATTATTAGCTCCCGAAGAGCTAACATCATAGCCGGGATAGTCAGCGTGTTTAAAACTCGCCACTAAATCACCAGCTAAATCGAATTTTTTCGTATAATAATCGTCTACGATAAATAAATCGCCATTATCATCTTGATAAGCCTGGCGATTGCCAGGATTTTTTTTATAATTTACCGGAATACTTAAGATATTGGTCCGTTGACTGCGATCAAAAACCAATAAATAATTATCTTGAATATCTAAAATATTTTCTGAATTATAAGCTCTGAGATTATAAGAAGAGACACTGTCGCTAATTTCATAAGCATTAATAACCTGTAAATCCTCATTCCAAACTTTTACGCCCTTATTGCTAATCGTTACTAAATCAGAGCCAAATTTATCAACTCGGCTATACCACTCCCAATAATTATTCTTATCGCTCTTAATTAAAGCTATCTGATTGTCCTCGAACACTTCGTATTTATATAATGTGTATTCGCTGACTGCATAAACAAAAAGATGCCCGGCCTCGACCGAAAACTTCAAATCATAAAACTTACCATAAGTTCCAAACCGTTCATTAAATGGTTTGATCTTTAGGATTGGGCTCAAGGAACGGCCTTCTAACTTAAATAGTTCTAAGCTATCGGAATTTGTCGAGCCAATATAAAGACGACCATTAAAATTAATAGCGTCTCCGGAATAATAAGATTTTATTTTACTTTGGCTAGCCGTAGCTAGAAAAAAGATTAAGACAAAACAAAATAAAAATAAGAAAGTAAACTTTTTCATAAATAGACTAATATTAAACAGGTTAAACTGATAAAAACGACTTCTTTCTATACTACATAATTTTATAAAAAATGTCAACGAAATGTATTGACAAAATAAAGTATTAATAGTAATATAAATTATTAAACAAAAATAGTAAATTAACAAAACTAAAGGTAATATCGTGAAAGTACAAATGTTCATTATGGTTATAGGTCTCATACTGCTAAGTATGATACCACTAAAAGCTCAGAATCCAACGCAAGCCCAGATTCTCGGCTTAAATAGTAGCGATCTACACACATCCGTCTTCGCCGGGTATTTTACAGAAACTCGTCAAGATGGGTTTTATGAGGGGGCGCAGATCAGCTACAAACCCCTTAAATTAGGGGCTTGGGGCGGCGGCGTATATTTCATGGGTTCCCATTCATCTTTTCAAAATTATACTCTCGACCGTTACAAAGGCCAAGAGAATAGTATTGAGCAGGGGATCCAAACATCATACTGGAGTAACCTCAACCGAAGTTGCGATCTATTCGTAGGTCTAAATATCGGCGGGAGATATTCGGCCAGTAAAGGGGAGTCTTGGGGCGGGAAATATCAAGGGAAACAGAAAAATATATTAATAACGAGTAACCTCAACATTAATCTGCTCAGAATGTCCTCGATATTCCCACGTACTCAACTCCTGATTTCGGCTCAACGAGGAGTCGAAGAAATGAACAACGCCACCTGGAACGGCGATACACTCCGATCTAGTCCCTGGCTCAAAGATGGAATAGATTGGACTTTAAAAAGTTCAATTATAGACTTCGACATAGTCGAAGGAATCTGCGGTTGCGGAGAAAGAAGCACCTTCCTCATATCTCCTAAATTACTTCTAGGAGGAATATATGATGCTAATTACCCCAGCGCCTACAAAATTGGCGCGGAGCTGGGATTTCATAAACGAAGTAAAGATGATTTTATATCTATATACTTCGTCGCTAAGTTTAGACCATTTAAAGAGGCCCAGTTTACTATAGGTCTAAACATCGGCCTAAATAATTTTTAAATCACAAACAAAACAATAAAGCCCGGTGAACAAATCCGGGCTTTTTCATTTTCAAAAATTAATATTTTATCAACCATCAAGATATCGCCTCTAATTTACCTAGTTGTTTAAGACTACCGACTTCATTTTTATCTTTAGGCTTAACTACTAATGACTGAACAGCGAAGAGCGCGCCGACTAAAGTCCAAAAATGCCATTCTAAAGCGGTATCACTTAAAATATTATCACCGAAGCTCGCTAAATAAATGGAACAGGCCAAAGAAAACATAAAAATATTAATAATTCGGAGCCGCGCTCGTTTCTCGAGTCGATAAAATTTTAAAAAACGAACGATTAAAATAATTATTAAAAGGGAATAAAGGCTTAAACTTACCAAACCACCCTCTAAAGCCAAACGCATATAATCATTATGCGGCTGCGTAGCACCTAAGCGGAAATCACGATTGCGGGCAATAACTTCTTCGGCTAAACCAACGCCATAACCGCTCACCGGATGTTCTTTGACATATGAAAAACCATCATAATATAAACGCCAACGCCAGGCGATAGAACCCGAATTGTCGCCATTGAATATAGTATTAAAACGATCCTGAAAAGAAACAGAGCTAAGATAAAAAAGTAAAAAAACTAAAGCCGCAGCGACTAATAACTTACGAAATTTAAATAATCCCACTAATAAAATAATTAATAGGAGGGCCAAATAGGCGCCGCGCGTATAAGTAAAGGCGAGAATGAAAGAGAAAAAAAACGCTAAAAAAAGATAGACATAGGCTTCCAAACGACTTTTTTTAACAGTCAAAAATACAAACATGGCGAGCGTAATCGATAGTAAAAGATAAAAGGCTAACATGTTAGGATGAATCATCGTGCCGTAAAGACGGTTAACCCCGTTTTCCGGCCAACCAGAGTTGGTAAAAAATTGATATAAAGCAATAAGCGAGGGGAAAAGGGCGGACCAAACAATTACCTTAATTAACTTCGTTAAATCATCATTCGTTTTTATAAGAGTCGCTCCTAAGGCTAAACTAAAGATAATACTAGCATAACGCGCTAACTCTTTAATCGACTCCGTAATATTAAAAGAATAAGTTAAGGAATAAACCGACCAGGCGAAGAAAATGAGCCATAAAAATAATAGCGGCTTCTCTCTAAGATCTCGAAAATTATTAATTAAGATAATTAAAGCGAAAAGCGCCATAAAAGCACTAAACACGATATTAATATTTAACCCCCCTAAAGAAAAAAGGCCTTGATTGGTTAACATATCAATGGTCGGACGTAAAAACATAAAGACTAAAAAGCCGCGCCGGTAATCCAATAAACTAAGAGTAAATATAATTAATAAAATAATGAAGAAAAATTTCGTCGAACTATCAAAGGGGAGAAATAAAATAATAAAAGCGCTGGCAAGAGCCAGAAAAACTAAAAAAGAAAAAAATAGCCTAGACCTTAATCTATCAGCCATATTATGGTATGATAATATATTATTGCTTAATTTTAACTTGATTTTCCCTAAAAAGTCAAAATATGAAAATACTTTTAGTTAATAAATTCTATTATCATCGAGACGGCGTCAGTAACTATTTATTAGCTTTAGAAAAACAATTAACCGCTTTAGGCCACACCGTGCGAATATTTGCTATGGCTAATCCAAAAAATTTACCGAGTCCGGATAAAAAATATTTTGTTTCTTATCTCTCGTTCGATAAGTCCGGCTTAAAAAACACGGCTCGAGCGCTCAGTAGAATTTTCTATAGTCAAGAAGCGAAAAAAAAATTTAGCGCGCTCCTGCGCGACTTCCAGCCCGACGTGATCCATATTCATAATATTTATCATCATATTTCTCCCTCAATTTTACCGGTCGCGGCCGCCGCGCATATTCCGGTCGTTATGCATTTGCACGACTATAAATTAATTTGTCCAAATTATAGATTATTTACTAAAGGCCGGGTTTGCGAAAGATGCCGTGACGGCCATTACTACCACTGTTTTTTCAATAAATGTCTGAAAAATTCTTATCTGAAAAGTCTCGGGGGATCATTAGAAATGTACGCGCACCATAAACTTTGGCCAGTCTATAAGCGCCATATTGCATTATTCATCGCGCCTAGTCAATTCATGAAAAATATTTGTCGAGACTTTGGCTGGCCGGAAAATAAAATTATTTACCTCCCGAATTTTTATGACGACTCGGCTAATCAAGAAATAAAATCTGATAAAAAAGGGGACGACCACGAACCTTATTTTCTTTACTACGGCCGCTTAGCCGAAGAGAAGGGCGTGACGGTTATTCTAAAAGCTTTAAGTCAGGCACCGGGCCGCTTAAAAATCGCGGGCATAGGACCCGAAGAAATAAAACTAAAAAATCTTAGTCAGCAATAAAAATTAGAAAACCGGGTAGATTTCTTAGGCTTCCAGACTGGCGCTAATTTAGATAGTTTAATCAGGGGAGCGGTCGCTATCATTGCCCCGTCTATCTGGCTAGAAAACATGCCCTTAAGCGTCCTAGAGGCCTTAGCTAGAGGTAAAATTGTCATCGCCTCATCAATAGGCGGCATTCCGGAGATCATCCAGAATGGTCATAATGGGCTATTATTTACATCCGGAGACAGCGAGGAATTAGCCGAAATCATCAGAAACCTCGGCCAGCTAAATTTAGCTGAAATAGAGAGAAAAGCTAAAGAAAGCGTCAAAGACTTCAATGTTATCTCTCATACTCAAGAAATCCTTAAAATATACGCTAAAGTTTTAAAAAATAAGATCTAACGGCTTTCTTCGACTCGCTCTAATAGCTATTGACAATATTTTTATAATATATTAAGATAAGTTATTAATATATCATCTAAAACCCTAAAAAAGAGCGAAAATATGGAAATAAACCACTTCTGGCATTTACTCAAAACAAGAAAATCAGTTATTTTATCAACTTGGCTTATTTTTATAATCCTCGGCTCTCTTATTACCTTTTTACAGCCCCTCAAGTATGAGGCCAAATCACGCTTATTAATCGTGCAAAACGTAGCCGGAATTGATCCTTATACTGTTTCTAAATCTAATCAATATCTCAGTAGCCTTTTCGCCCAAGTTGTCCATTCTAATTCCTTCTTTGATCTAGTCACGAATTCCAGTAATTTTGATATTGACAAAAGTTATTTCCAAAGTACCTATAAGAAGCAAATGGAGGTCTGGGAAAAAAGTATCGCGGCTAGCAGTCTCAACGATACCGGCATCATCGAAATTTCTATTTACCACCCAAACCCTTATCAAGCCAAGGAACTGGCTTTAGCGGCTAATGACGTTCTAATTAACCAGGGCTTTAATTATCAGGGAGGCGGCGATAATATTAAAGTTAAAATTATCGACCAACCACTAGTTTCCGATTATCCCGTAAAACCTAATATAATTTTTAATTTAATCGCTTTCTCTCTGCTTGGTCTTATCGCCGGCGCTAGTTATTTATATTTTTTTCCTAATCAGGTTATCAGAATAATCAAAACAGCACCACTTATTACTAAGCCAAACTACCAACCACAGTCTCCTGTTCTTAAAGAAGAAAGCCAAACACCGGAACATCATCACTACGCTAATACTAATAACGTTACCAAGCCACACCCAGCGTCTAATGGAATCAGAGTTCAAGCTGACCCTATCCGGGGAAGTATTAATAATGTATTACCAAAATTTTAATCATAGACTTCGATCCGTTATCCGGCTCGAAGCTTGTGATTAAACAAGCAATTGTTTAAAAAACGATTGAGGTTTGCACCTTAAAATTAATATAATATTCATAATCAAAAAGGAGGTCTATAATGGACCAAACAAAAAAAGAAAAGTGGCAACGTATAGGACTATACACAACAATAATTGGACTGATAATCCTAGTTGCTGCTCTTGTAATCCGTCAAAATGGTTGTGGCGGACCGATCGGACAAGAAGTCGTTCAAACAGATTCTAGCGGCGTTAAGACTGGATTGGACAGAAACATTAATGGGGGAGGCTCGATAAGCCGGTCGGAATTCGACGACTTAAGCGCTAAAGTTGCGGCACTTATAGATTGTTGTGAGGGCAAAGTCGGCGGACAAAAAGCGGCACTTAAACCAAAGTCTGCTCCGACACCGGCTCCGGCTCCCGCTCCTAAGCCAACTCCGGCTCCCGCTCCTAAGCCAACTCCGGCTCCCGCCCCGGCTCCTGCTCCAAAAGTAAACTACGGGAGCATCTTTGAAGGATCTCGTGGGGTAACTGTCGATGAGAAGGGATATCTCATTTGGTGGATATTGGACTCCGAATTAAATGCCGGAGAAAGCCGCCCAACTCAACAGCCGGAACTTAACAGACAAGGGGGGCCGAGATTCTCTCTAGAAGGAAATATGTGGATCTATCGATCCAAAATCCTCTATAGCGGAAACGGATTTGACCTCTGGTGTATTTACATTGGAAACCATAGCGAATACGGCTTCCCAATGTTTGTCCCCCACGAACTAGCTAAGATGGGGAGAAGGGATGCCGAAATGCGGCAACATAAGAATGATATTGGTTGGGAATACGTTTCCCCAATCAGATTTACAACTTACTAACCGCTTACTAACCGCCGCCCCTCTATTTCAAAAACTGCTTAGCTATTCTTATTTCAAAAGATAGCTAAACAAAAGGGTCTGATTCATTCAGACCTTTTTTATATACAAATTAATTTTTATTTGTTTAATTCTTATTTGCCTTCGTCTAGATCATTCCCGCTAAAATCCAAATCAAATATTTTATTTAATAGTCGGTTTAATCTCTCGATATAATTCCAAAACTTTTTTAGCAATATCCGACCAGCTATATTCCTTTTTTACTCGCTCTAAAGAAGCGACTCCTAATTTAGCTAATTCCTGATTCACTAACAGTTCCTTCATCTTAAGATATAAATCATTAACATCATTGGTTTTAAATAGGTATCCCGTACCGCCCAGCGCCTCCTGATTAGCTTCAATATCACTAGCTAAACAAGCTAAGCCATAAGACATAGCTTCGAGTAAGGCAATCGACAAGCCCTCGCTTTCTGAAGCCTGTATAAACGCATAAGCATTAGAGTATAACTCCGCTAAAGTCCGTCCCGTCTGATTGCCAGTAAAAATTATTCTTTGATCATCGCCGGCTAGTTCATGAAGTTCGCGGACGTAATCGTTAGTATAGGCGCCATCGCCGACAATAACTAATTTTTTATCAGTTAATAATTTTTTATAAGCCGTAATCAAATGATGAATCCCCTTATGACGGACTAAACGAGAAATTGAAACAAAATAATTACCTTCTTCTAAACCCCAACGACGGATTTCCTGAACCGACATTCTTTCCTTAACAGTGGCTCCGTTCGGAATATAGACGGCTGATTTATGATAAGTATCAAAAGTATATTTTTTTAATTCTTGAGAAATCGTCACCACCCGATCAGCCAGCAAACAACCGACTTTTTCGCCAAAATATAAGTACCACCGCGCTAAGCGTCCCCATTTCTTATGTTGATAATCGCGACAGTGAAAAGTAAAAATAATTGGCGTTCTCGGTTTTAAAAGACGCGCCAGCCAAAGAAGGGAGGCCGGACCAACCGATTGAAAATTAATAATGTCGACTGGACGACGGATCAAATCTAAACAAGCTAAAAAAGTGTGGGAAATCGCTTCAAAATTTTTACCCGAGATATTCGGAAGAGGAATAATTTTAATATTCTTATATTCCGTTAAATCATGACTATAATTTTTACGAGAATAGACCAAAACTTCTTGGCCCTGTTGGGCTAGATTTAAGGCTAAATTCTCAACATAGCGTTCTACGCCGCCTGTTTGAGCCGGTATTCCTTTTTGTCCAATAAAAACAATCTTCATAAGAATATAACTATATCAATAGTAACCCTTAATCATAGGATATATTAAAAATTTTGTCAATAGAATAAAAATTATTTTAAAATTGGCTAAATTATTTAAACATAAATTAAAATTTTACAAAAAAAGAGGCCCATCAGAGAATTTCAAGCTTGATGCCTGAAACTCTTTGATGAGCCAATAATCACTGGTACCTAATTGTACCTAACAACGGTAAACATCCGTTGAGAGGTACTTTTTCCGGGAGGAGTGACAGAAATAATCTGAGCCTTTAAGACGAGATATTTCTTATCGAAAAATCCGGACTTTTCGATCGGGATTCCCAAGTAATCATCGGGAATACTTGAGTTAAGCCCTACTCGAAGCGACAAAATACCGTCGGGGACATCAACATAGTTAATTGACGCGACTCCCCAATTAGGAGATCCAGTCACACTTATTTCCGGGATAGGATTTAAAAATTTCCCAGTCAAGAGATTTTGCCTTCTAACAAACGGGCTACCAACAAACTCTTTGCCAAGATTGACATAAATTAAAAGCTTATCAGCAAGGGGGGTAAAACGAACTACCGCGGTATCTCCCACATCGCCCAAATAACCGGGTAATGAGGAGGCGGTCGTCGTCACGGTAGTAATAGTCCAGTCCGAATTCACTTTGAATCCGATATCTGTTCCGTTACAATATTGACTGAAAAATTTTGCCCATTTTTTTATTCCATCGATGGAGTCGACTTTTCCTATCCCCATATGGTAGATCTTAGGAGTAACAATGAATTTGATCATTACATATGGAGCTACCCCGCTAGTATCAAGACTGGTAGAATCGGAGGACCAATATCTTTTTTTAGAGACAAAGGTCACGTCCCAGCTATTCATATCACCGGTGTAATATACATTGTTGCCGGCATACGCTGCTAGTGGCTCTGTTCGGGCGAACATAGTTAACTGAGCCGTGTTGTTTCCGAGCGGGACCAAGGGGCTAATAACAATATCATAGCCGCCGGAGAGGGTGAGTAGTAAGGAAACCGTCATAGAATGAGTTTGCCCCGTATTCGTGATTCCAATCAGCTTCACCGTCGCCAATGAACCAGTCGTACCATTAAACTCCTTAACAACGATAGAGTCGAACACATGACTCGAATCTGAGAAGATCCATTCCCAACTAACCCACTCAGTGGTTGGATCTTGGCCTATTGCCCGAAAAATAATCCGGGTGTTAAGCAATACGTTAACCGTATCTCCTGAAGCCAGTGTTTTATTACTGACGGAAATAGCGATCTTTCCTAATACGACTGGATTGACCGAGGAGTTTGGTTCGACCGGCATGTCATGACGACAACCGGTGAAAAATAGAACAAACAAAAAAACTAGTGAACCGATGAACTTTTTCATTGTAGAGCCTTTCTTTATGTGATAAATTATTAACGAACTAAACAAATTAACTGTAAATACAGATATTCAACAGTATCATATTATTAATTTAATGTCAAATAAAAAAGAAGTAAAAAAGAGACCGCTAATCGGCCTCGAAAAAACAAGTTAATTGTAGAAGGGGTTTTAAAATTTTACAACCATTTTTTACTCTTGAAAAATCCTAACATACCCAGAGTGCCCGCTAACATAAGAGCAATAATTAGCCAGAATCCGTAAGGATGATTAACTAAAGGCATAGCGGCCGTCCGCATACTGAAAATAGTGGCTACTAAAGTAAGGGGGAAAACTATAACCGAAAAGATAGTTAAGGTTTTCATGATATCGGTCATACGATCATTTAAAAATGATTCATTAGTATTATTAAGTACTTCTACCATTTCTTTCTGATTATCTAAAATCTCCCAAATTCTCTTAGAATGATCGACTAAACCGGCATAATATTTTTGAATCGCTTTTTTCTCGACTAAACTACTTTCCATCTCGACTAGTTTTTGTAGGATATTTTTATGATTTTGAATAATTTTTCGGATATTAACAATATTGCGTCGCAGCGTTAAAATCTGCCTAACCGCCTGACTCTGTTGATCGGAAAAAATAAGATCTTCGATTTCGTTTATCCGAACGCTATTTTCATCAAGAAGCTGGTAACAACCATCAATCAGATGTCCTAAAATTTCATACAAAAGAATAGCGGAGGATTCCAAGGAATAGGACAGCAGGGAGTCGGGACTCTTCTTCCCTAAAT
>JAVHRV010000026.1:0-4989 GCA_036171815.1 Patescibacteria group bacterium | reverse complement strand
GTGTCCCCGCCAGGAATCGAACCTGGATCTAGAACTTAGGAGATTCTTGTTCTATCCATTGAACTACGAGGACATAGCACAAACAGATCGCCTAGATTAATAAGTCTAAAAACAGATCAAGCGGCTAAACATATATTATAACAATATGATTTTTTTTACAATCTAGTAATAAAAATCTTTGACAAAGGGCGGGGATTGGACTAAAATAAAAACAGATTTCTCTTATTTTGTTTATTTTTACTTAAAATTAACTATATGTTTAGTAAAGACAGCCGATTAGAAAAAATAAAAGATGCCGAAACTATAATCGGTGCCTCTATTAAGGTAAAGGGGAATTTCCAGGGGCAGGGAAATATTATTATCGAAGGGGCGCTCGAGGGATCACTCAAGACAGACGCTAGTATTTTTATAGGCGACAAAGCCAAAATAGTCGCTAATATCGAAGCTAAGGATGTTATAGTAAACGGGGAAGTCCGCGGGAATATCAAAGGTAAAAATTATATAGCGATTGGCGGTACTGCAAAAATATTTGGTGATTTGCAATATGGAGAAATATCGGTAGAAAAAGGCGCTACCATCAACGGTCAACTATTAATGCTCTCCGAAGAACATAAACAAAACATAAAGAATAAACCAGAAGACGGCTCTAGCGAAAAATAAAGACTAGTTAATTATACTATGCACGTCTATATTTACGACGATTTCTTAGATAAAGGAAAATATAATAAGATTATTAACCGAATTGAAATACGCCTCACTGATCTTGGCCTTAATGGTAAAATCATCCGACTCAGCGGCATAAAAAATATTAAAGGAGCCGTCCAAAACGAAGTAAAATTAGGCGCTAAAACAATTATCGCTGTCGGAGACAACCAAACAATCAACAAAATTATCGGTGCTATTATTGATACGGATATATACGGCGATTTTCAAAAAAAGACTTTACTAGGAATAATACCAGTCGGTGATGATAATTCTATCGCTGCCTCTTTCGGCGTTAAAAATGAAATGGATGCCTGTAATATTCTACTGGCTAGACGCATTGAACAAATCGATTTAGGCTTAGCCGGTAAATATTATTTTCTAAACCAAGCCAGTATTCAAAGCCTAGGCACAACGTTGAAAATTAAAGATTATTCTCTAGAAGTTCAAGAAAAAGGTGAAATTAAAATTATTAATCTACTTAGCGGCCCCGCCCTAAATCTACTAAAATCGAACCCCCACGACGGCCTGCTTGATATTTATATCAAAACTAAAAAAAGAGACGAAAGTGTTTTAAAAATAGATAAGATAAAGATCTCTAATTCGGAAAGTAAACTATTAATTGATGGGGTTATGGAAATAGATACTCCAATAGAATTAAGCGTTTTAAAAAATCAAGTTAACGTAATCGTCGGGCGCGATCGCGCTTTTGAATAAAAAAAGACCAACTTAAACGGGTAGGCAAGAAAATTTCTTCTAGGCACTTTCGAGCCGTAAAGCCGGAAAAATCCTAGCAAGAAAATCCCCATGCTTGTCGTGCCTGACCCGTTTAAACTGGTCTTTTAATATCCTATAGAGAACTATTTAATATATCATAAGTATATATACTTGTCAATAGAGTTATCCACAATTTCTCAACAAACAAAAAAGACTGTTCAAAACAGTCTTTTTTTATAAAACCCTAAAAATTTACACTCTAATTACAACCGGCAAAACCATGGGGCGACGTTTCGTAGAATTAAATAAAAACTGACCAATATCATTTCTTATTTTATTCTTTATATAATCGTCGTCAGCGGGAGTCATCGGATTCTTATCTTTAACAATTGTCTTAACTCTCGCCCGCGTTTTCTCAATTAAATCTCGATTTTCTTTCATATGAACAAAACCTCGAGAGATCAAATCAGGATTGCCAATAATGGCTCCGGTCTTAGCATCAATAGTCGCAATCACCACAATCATCCCATCATCAGCCATCATTCTTCTATCTCTCAAAACAATTTCCGAAACATCACCGATACCAAGTCCATCAACCATCACGTAGTCAGTGTTAGCTTTCTCCTTTAAAACTGCCGGCTGGCGGCCTTTTTGAAATTTTATAATATTACCGTTATCCATCACAAAGATTTGATCTTCTCGGAAACCTTCACGCAGTGCTAATTTTTTAGCTTCCACCAACATATAATGATTGGCGTACACCGGTAAAAAATAATCTGGTTTAATTTGCTTTAAGATGGTTTTAATATCATCCACGTTGGCATGGCCGCCGGAATGGACATCCATAATACTGCTATGAATAACGTGGTCGCTTAAACGATAAATTTGATCTTTAACTTTCTGGACAGAACGTTCATTGCCTGGAATAACGGAAGAGGAAAAAATAACCACATCCGATTTTTTAATATTAATGTAGCGATGATTACCATTAACAATTCGTGAAAACACCGCGTTGGATTCCCCCTGAGCGCCGGTGCAAATAACCACAATTTTGTTTTCAGGATATTTACTAATCTCTTCAACTGGAATCAGGGTATGTTTATGAGCTGGGATATAACCTAATTCCTGAGCAATCTTCACATTCATCTTCATACCATAACCATCCAGAATTACTTTTTTACCAATTTTTTCAGAATATTCTAACAAACTAGTAATCCGTTCTAATTGAGAAGCAAAAGTGCCAATAATTACGCGTCCTGGAGCTTCGCTAATTAATTTTTCCAGATTACCTTGGCTAGTTTTAATAGGGATTCTTTCTTTAGAGTAGGCCACGCCCAGGCTTTCTAGCATTAAAATCCGGGGTGAGGGAAGTTTGGCTAATTCTTCATAGCCGACAACTCCGCCCTCCATCGGATCGCCTTCAATCATCCAGTCACCGGGATGAATGATAGTGCCGTGGGGAGTTTGAATAATTACTCCAACCGCGTCAATAATAGAGTGTTCAACTTTAAAGAAACTAATTTGAAATTTTCCTAAACTGATTTTCTGATCAATGGAGTTAATAACAATTGTTTTTAGATTCTTGGTTGTGCCGCGTTTATAGTCTTCTTGGCGATGTTTAATCATCGCTAAGGTTAACTGGCGACCAATAATCGGCGGATTGCCTAATTGTTCTAATAAAATTGGCGCAGCCCCGATATGGTCAAGATGGCCATGGCTAAAAATAACACCCCGAATATTTTTTTCTTTACCTCGTAAAGAAGCCACGTTGGGTATAATATAATCGATTCCTGGCATGTCTTCATCGGCAAACTGCAAACCCATATCTAGAATAATGATATCATTATCATACTCAAAGACCGTGCAATTACGTCCGACCTCTTCTTGCCCGCCCAGCGGACAAATCTTTAAACTTGAACCACCCGAAAAGACCGAGGGATTAGGAGAAAAATTAGGATGATACGGTTTCGCTGAAGAGGCGGGCCGAGATTTTATAATAGTTCGTGATTCTGATCCTCGCCCCGGCTCATTACGCCGCGGCGGACGATTAGAAAAATTTTTTCGAGGCAAAGCCGTCGAAACATTCTGTTGTTTTACTAACATTTTTTTAATTATTAAATTTTTTGAGTTATGTAAATCTGGTGTTAAGAAACTCTAAAGCAAAGCTCTTACCAGATTATTTTTTTCTTAGTTTTTAGATACCAATCGCTCACTCCGCTAAAACGATCCGCCGGATTAACAATCATCGTTCCGGAAAATCCCCGAAGTTTGGCGCTTTGGACATATGGATAAGCCGGGGAATATAAAAATATCACCGGCAAATCATTAGTAATTATTTCTTGAAATTTTTTATAGCGACTAATTCTAGAGTCTAAATCGGTCAGCGCCCTTGCCTCTGATAATAACTTATCAACGGCCGGATTATTATAATTAGCTAAATTCAGACCACGGGCACCGATCTGGCTGGAATGCCAAAAAGCATAAACATCGGGATCACCGCCAACAAATTCTCCATATAATAAAATCTCAAAATTACGATCTTTAATTATATTGGCCGCTTCCTCAGCCGAAATTACCTGGAGACTTATTTTAACGCCAATCTTTTCCCAAAAATCCTTGATCTCTTCGGCTACTAGCATGTTACTCCCGGCATCGACGACGGTTAAAACAACCGCTAATGGCTTCTTGGAAATAATGGCGGCGGCTTCCAGGGCGGAATAGCCGTAAACCGTCAAAGCGTCGTTATAAGCAAAACTCTGTTTTAAAAGCGGACCATCAGCCACTTGATATGTATTATTAAAAATATCATTAATAATCTGATCTTTATTAATCGCTTTGGCTAAAGCGATTCGAATCTCTTTGTCGGCTAAGGCCTTATTCTTAGTATTATTAAAAAATAAAGAAACAATCCGCGGCTGAATTAGTTCATGAAAAAATAAGGAATCTTTGGCTAATAAATCTTTACGAAAATCAAAAGGTAAATAATTTAGACCCATTATTTTATTATCATTTAAAGCCTTAATGGCCTCAGGATAATCGGCAAAAAATTTAAAATTAATACCGCTAATATAAGGGACTTGCCCGTAATAGTCGTGACTTGTTTCTAAATAATATTCTTTCAAATCACCACTGGTATTTTTAACTAATGATTTAAACTTAAAGGGTCCAGAACCAACTGGTTTTAAATTCAAATCAGATAAAACGGCGGCTCCCGGACTGGTATTCTCCCATAAACTTTTAGGCATGATACCGAAGGTTAAAAGTTCTAAAAACGGGGCATAGGGCTCAGACAAACTAAATTTAATAGTACTATCATCTAATTTTGTCGCCTCGACCTTAGCTAGCGCTAAACGTAAAGGGGAACGGAAATCGGGGTTCTTAATCAGATCAAAAGTAAACAGAACGTCCTCAATGGTTAATTTAGAACCATTATGCCATTTCGCATTTCTTTTAATTCTTACTGAATAGTCTAAATTATTAGCGCTAATACTGACGCTATCAGCCAAATCATTAATCAAGTGACCGAGATTATCATACTGGAACAAACTAGAGTATACTAAACGACTAATA
>JAVHRV010000025.1:1852-5129 GCA_036171815.1 Patescibacteria group bacterium | reverse complement strand
TCTGTTTTAACTACGACATAATCACCGGCGGCGAGAGTTAAACCAGCCAACGAAAAATTAAAAACTTTATCCCAGGGAGCGAATTGTATTTGCGCGATTAACATGGGATGAGAAAAAATTCTAATCCGGCAACAGATTAAAATCTAAATATAAATTATAGAGAATAACGAACAAATTTTAAAATATTAACGCCGGCTAAGATATCTTTAACTTTTTTCTTATCGTCCTTAATATACTCTTGTTCAACTAAACAAACCTCTGAATAATACTTACTCATCTTACCTTCCAGAATCTTATCAATCATATTCTCCGGCTTACCTTCTTTAAGTAGTTGTTCTTTATAGATTTCTTTTTCTTTAGCCATCTCCGCCGGATCAACTTCAGTCGGCAATAAATATTTAGGATTAGCGGCCGCCACTTGCATCGCGATATCCGCCGCTAAAGTTTCCTGTCCTGGTTTATCTAAAGCGACTAAAACGCCAAGACGTCCGCCCAAATGAGAATAAGCGGCGACACTTGCCCCCGAGACAATAGCGAAACGCTTCAGACCCATTTTTTCCCCGACGGTACCGCTTAAAGTAGCTAAACTATCCTGAACGCTCACGCCAGCTATAGAGAGAGCTAAAAGCTCTTCTAAGCTACCGGGTTTTTTAGTTTTAACTAATTCTAAAGCGGCGGCGGCAAAAGCCTGAAATTTTTCATTACGAGAGACAAAATCGGTTTCCGTATTAAGTTCTAAAATATAAGCTTCGGTTTTATCAGCGCTGAGGGCAACTTTCACTACTCCTTCATTAGTCTCACGATCAGTCCGCTTCGCGGCCTTAAGAATTCCCTTCTTACGAAGAATTTCGACCGCTTTATTTAAGTCATTAGCGGCTTCATCTAAAGCTTTTTTACAGTCAACCATACCCGCGCCGGTTATTTCGCGCAATTGTTTAATTAATTCCATATTGAGATAAGTTAAATTTTTATTTAAGATTGCTTTTCCCCTCTAAAACAGCGCTTTTAATCGCGGCTAAAAGAAGCTGAATGGTTTTCGTCGAATCGTCGTTAGCCGGAATAGGATAATTCGCGTCTTCCGGATTAACATTAGTATCGCAGATAGCAATAATCGGAATATGTTTCTGCTGCGCCTCGCGCACGGCCGTTTCCTCTTCTTTAATATCCCAAACGAATAAAGCGTCCGGTAATTTAGTTAAAGCGGCTAAGCCGCCGACTCGCACTTCTAATTTTTTAATTTCTCGATCAAAATTCAAACGTTCTTTTTTTGTATATTTATCTAATTTACCGGCTTCCCGTTTTTCAATTAAATCGAGATATTTTTTCACGGATTTTTTAACAATAGCGAAATTAGTTAAATAACCACCGAGCCATTTTCCGACTACGTATGACTGGCCCGTTTCTTCGGCCATTTTTTTTAAAGGCGCCGATACCTGGCTCTTCGTGCCGACAAAAAGAATATTTTTTCCTTCCGCGACTAATTTAGCCATAAATTCCAAAGCTTCTTGTAATTTTTCTTGAGTTTTTCTTAGATCAATAATATAAACGCCATTTTTAGAAGTAAAAATAAATGGCTTCATCTTCGGATGCCAACGGTTAGTCCGGTGGCCGAAATGCATACCCGCTTTAAGCATGTCTTCAATTTTTGGTACAGTAATCATATTTTTTCTTTTTAAGGCCGAGGCCTGTTACATCTGCTCTCCAGCCTCGGAAAACCGAGGAAGAAAAATAATGGCCGATAAGGCCTTAAGAGCATGATAATTAATTAAATTTTTATAAAAATAATATAAAAAAGAGGTCGATCTAGAGGCCGTACCTCTAAAATAAATATATAGGAAATTTAGGCTATTGTCAAGGTTATTTTGACTATTTCTGATAAAAATCTGCAATCGCCTGATTGAACTCCCGCGCGGTTTGATTATAGTTATTAACTTTAAGTTGATAATCAGTTAAAAGGTCATTATAGACTTTAACTAGACTATTATAGGAGCTTACTAAATCATTATACTGGGCACTCTGACCATTCTTATAGTAATTATCCATTTGAACTTTTAATTGGCTCAGATCGGTTTCTTGTTGACGCGCGGCGGCATTAAGAGAAGTTAAGGCGGTTTGTTTAGTCGCTAAATCAGTCTTAGTAAATTGTAAATACTCGATTTTAGCCCGCGTCGCCGTCAAACCTTTATAAATTCGGCCACTAGTCTTCTGATAAATTTCTACTTGGCCTAAATTGGCGCTATTAAACATCACACTAAACTCATCAGTCGTATTTTGGGCTTTCCCGGGACTAATACTTTGTGGAATTACGCCCAAGGGGAAATAATTAGTCGTCTCGACATAACAATAACCAGAACCATTTAAGGAGTCGCCAGTCGGGCAAGCGACGCCTAAAGCGCTGTGGTTAATTTCCGGAAAATCTAAAATCGCCGCACCATAACCTAATTTTCGCAGTAGCGCTACGGCTAAAAAAGTTTTATCCGAACAAACTCCCCGACCGAGATACAAAGTTTCATAAGGATAATAGGGACTGATATTACGGTTAGAATCAGCCGCGACTTTCGCCTGATCATAAGGCAAATACTGCACTAACGCCAAAGTAAATTCTAATAGTTCATCATCGCTCCAATTATTTTGCGTCGCTACCGCCCTTAAATCAGCGAGTAAATTATCTAAAGAATAATCATCTGATTTAACGTTAAAAAATAAACTATAAAAAGACTCTCGCAAATTACTAGGGGCGGTATTATTAAAGTAAGTATAAACTTTAGGAGAATTTTTATAGCTATTATATAAACACGACGATAAAGTCTGACTTATATCATAACTAGTATTTTTGTACTTAAAGCTAAAACGTTTAACGGACTCCGAAGAAGTTGACGCTCTAGAAATTGGCGCGTCTGGCGCCGCCCCGGGACTCGGATCGAGCGGCGTTATCTTAGGAGAAATTACTTTAGGCGGCAGCGTTAAATTACTTAAATTTTTATTAGTAACCCCCAGTCCTTGGCTTTTAACTAAACTGAGAACGGATAGTTCGCTCGTCAGAGGATATAATTTAAAGTCTCGGGGGCTAAGATAATAAGCCTGTCCCTTATCTTCAACTTTTAAAAGAACACGCCCGGCTAAACGCCGCGGACTCATTTTCTGAAAAACCGCCCAATCTTTATTGCTAACGCCCAAACCTAAAATACCTAAAGTTTTGACAGCCGCTCCCCCTTTAGCTAATAAATAACGGCGGTTATCAGACGGATTAACGTACCAAGCCTGTCCCCGATCTTCG
>JAVHRV010000025.1:0-1842 GCA_036171815.1 Patescibacteria group bacterium | reverse complement strand
GAAAACGACCGCGTAAACTAGCGGCCGCTTGTGCCGTTGGAGGATAATAATTAAAACCGCTAATACCAAAATCAGCGCCAAAGACTAGGACGCTGACTAAACAAAAAATTATTATTTTAATTTTTTTTAAATTCATAAGAATAAGGACAAAAAATTTAGACTTCGGTTTGGCCTAGTTTTAAAGATCCGATCCTCTAAAAGAATTTAATCCGCTAAAGTAATAAAGAGATCCTCTTTCGGTACTAACGGTAAATGACTGACATCGTTAATAAAACTAACTTTAACGTAACCATCGCGATCAATCACTATTTTACTAATCGAAGACTGAAAAATTTCTAGGGATAAAAAACCAAGCACATCGGCATTTAAGATACCCGTTAACAAGGCTTTAATAAAGTTACCGTGCGAAAAGACAAGCACCCGATGACCGCGATTGCGGCGGAATAAATCGGCTAAAGCGCGCCGCGCCATTATTTGCATCTTATCTAATTCTTTATAAAGCTGCTGGTGAGACGGTAATTTATTCTTGCGACTCAACTCGGACATGTTAAAATATTTAATTTTATGCCAATGCGTCCAATCAATTTCATCCAAACGCTGATCAATAATCATCGTCAAACCCGTTTTCTTAATATAGCTCGCCGCCGTTTCTTGAGCGCGAATTAAACCACTAGAATAAACTTTATCAATATCGAGGGATAATAATTTTTTAGTCAGATATTTTCTCTGCTTTAAACCGAAAGGAGAAAGGGGCATATTATAAGGCCCCCGTTTTTTTTCTAAAGAATAATTAGGATTACAATGACGAATCAAATAAATTTCCGTATAAGGGCGCTGCGTGCGCGGCTTAAGTTTAATATAAGGATTCTGATACATAAAAGCGGTCAACTAGAAAATAAAACAGTAAAAACAATTAAGCTAAATAATAAATACTAGATACTAGATACTAGATACTAAATAATAAATATTAGATACTAAGTATAAAATAAAGCTATAAATTATCCTGGACAAATTTCCAGTTTAATAAATTATGCAAAATCGCTTCCACGAAATCCGCTCGACGATTCTGATAGTCCAAATAATAAGAATGCTCCCAAACATCAAGAGCAAAAAGAATTTTTAAGCCGGACGTTAGAGGATTACTAGCATTAGCCGTCTTCATTATTTTCAAAACCTCTCCTTCGCGCACCAACCAAACCCAACCACTCCCGAACTGTCCTAAAGCCGCGGTCTAAAACAGAGCAAAAAAATCAGTTAAAGAACCAAAAGATTTATTGATCAAGACTAAAACGGCCACACTCGGTTCTATTTTAGTCTCAGCCGGCGATAAGCATTGCCAAATAATCTGATGTTTATAGCTTTGAGCGGCGTTATTAAAAATAGCACTCATCGCGGGGTTATTAGCGGTTTTAACAACTATATCGACTAAAGACATATTTTCGAATTCGGTGCCGACAATCAGTTTATTTAAATTATCTAAATAAGCCTGATGATGTTTGCCGTAATGGAATTCTAAAGTACGAGCCGACATATACGGCTCTAAAGCCGACTGTTCATAAGGTAATATTGGTAAAGTAAACATAAAATTATTATTAATTAATTAGTCTAAACAATTAAATTATAACTTAATTACCTTCAAGTATCAACCGCTCATCGGCCCCAGACTATTTGTCCAATTTAACTTAACGAAACGCGAGTCATTGAAAAATAGTAACTTTTATAAATAGTCTTGTCGCAGGGCCCGACGTTTTTTCTGATAATCCGGAATAGTTTTAGCCACAGCGGACCAAAAATTTGGCGAATGGTTAAAGCGCCGGGTTAAATTTTCCCCATTACTCGTAA
>JAVHRV010000024.1:0-5132 GCA_036171815.1 Patescibacteria group bacterium | reverse complement strand
GATCTTAAATTCTTGTTTTTGGCCGTCTCGACTTTTAAACTGCAAGCGACAAGCGACGAGAAAGACGCGATTTAGCGGTAATTTTTTGTTTTTTTCTTTAGTTTTTTTAGTACAATATAGGTTATCTCCGACAAGAGGATGACCATAGGCGAAGAAGTGAACGCGGATTTGGTGCGTCCGTCCCGTTTTAATCTTGACGCGCAGCAGAGTATAATTAATAAATTTTTGGATAGTTTCAAATTCGGTTAAGGCCTGGCGGGATTTTAGCCAACTTTCGATATTTCCTTGGTCACGAACTTGGGGGTGACGCCGGTTAAGAAGTTCGCTGGCGTTATTTGGTAAAGCGGCCATTTTATAGCCTTCGCTTGATCGGGTAATTGGGAAATCGATGATTCCTTCATCTTTAGATAGTCGGCCATAAACGAGAGCCAAATATTCTTTCACTATCTCTCGCTCCTTAAATTGATTTTTCAAATTAATAAAACTTTGGTTATTTTTGGCAATGACCATTAAGCCGCTGACTTCTCGGTCTAGACGGTGCACTAGTCCGGGACGAATCGGGTCATCGCCAACTTTTTTTATTTTTGGATATTTTTTAATAAGCCAATCGGCTAAAGTCGGTTCTTTTAAATTACCGCCGCCGTGGACCGCCAAGCCCGCCGGTTTATTAATAACCAGATAATCGGAAGTTTCCGCTATTATTTCAATTTTAAAATCGTCAAGATTCATAAATTTAATTGAGGTTGGGGCTATAAAGGGGACCGGCGGGGCGGTCAGTTTGTTCTCCGGTCTGGTTTAAGTCGCCCCGTTTAATACCGCCGATAAAGTATAGCACAAGGAAATAAATTAAACAGGCAATAATTAAAATAGCGAGTAAGCCGCCGAGAGTATCTTGATAGGATGAGCTGAAAAAATAGAGGAAAAGAGCCATTAATAAACTACTGAGTAGAGATTTTTTAAATATTTTCAGATTAGGCAAGAAATGACTGTATTTGAAAACACAGCGCGCAGAGAAGATCGCAATCATCGTTTCGCTATAAATCGTGACTAGAGCGGCGCCGAAATAAGAAAAGAGGGGAATAAAAACTAAGTAACCGATGAGCGCGCTCAAACTAGTTAAGACATAAAAAGTGATCATTTTTTTTTGTTGATTAAGGGCAATCACTGCGTGAGAAAACATTGTCCCCATAAAAATAGCGGCGACGGCGAAAATTAGCACTTGGAGAATAGCGCCAGAGGCAATAAATTCTGATCCCGCGGCGAAGCGCATTACGGGCGTGGCTAAAAATTGGCTGCCAATAACCAAAGGAATAGCCAAAATAACCATAAAATCAAAAGATTTTTGTAAAACGGCTTGAAAATGTTGGGGTCTTTTTTCCGTCCAAGCAGTGCTGAGTATGGGCAGGATTAAACCGGCGAACATAAAGGGGATGCTAGTGCAGATGTCGATAATTTTATAAGCGGCGCCATAAAGACCGACTTCTTCCACTTGTTTAAATAACGATAAGAGGAGGATATCGGCGCGCAGATAAATAAGATTAAGGACAATAGTAATAGTCAGCGGCCAAGATTTATCAAATATTTTCCGCCAAATCGGCCAATCAAAAGCCGGTTTAATAACTAGAAATTTTATGGCTAATAGATAGTGAATAATGAAACTTATTAACCCGGAGATAACAGTAGCGAGCAAGATACCGGTTAGTCCGGCGGACATTTTTAAGGCTAGGACTATTCCAATGATTAAAGCCAGGCGACTGATTAATTCGGCTAAAGTATTACGACTCATACTTAACTTTTTTTGAAACAGTCCGATTAAAATTTGGTTAAGAGCAGGTAATAAAAAAGCCAGGAAGCTAATGAGAACCCCTAATTTAACGTTTATTTCATAAGGAAAAAACCAGACGACGAGCGGGGCGAGAAGGAGTATTACTAGGGAAGATATTAAGCGTAGACCAAATAAATTATTCAGAACTTTATTTTCATCTTCCGAACTAGAACTAATCATCTGAGAGGTTACCAGCGTTAAACCGAAGTCAGAGGCGACAGCAAAGAAGGTTAGAAAAGTGATAACGGTTGTATATTCGCCGAAGCCACGTGGACCAAGATAGCGCGTAATCAGGGCAATGGAAAAAATACCCAAAATAGTCGAAATGACTTTTCCGCCTATTTGAATTAAGGTGTTATGGAAGACTTTTTGGGCTAAACTCATTTTCTTGTGCTTTAGAAGGTTTTTTTATATAATATAGAAGTCTAATAGAAGTCTAATTTAATTATATCATACTTATCAATACGCGGGTGAATAGCAAAATTTTCAATTATGACTATTTGCCGCCGGAGAGATTCATGAGACGATATGAAAAACATTAAAAAAAATCTTTTATCTTTCTTACTGCTTAGTATTTTTAGTCTCGCTTTTTTAACTAGCGTCGGTCCGGCGCAAGCTGACCAGCGGTTGTTAAATAGCCAAGTCGGTTTGAATTCTATCGGCGCGACGGCGTATGGAGGAAAGACCCCAGCGGATATCAGAATCACAATAGCACGGATTATTAATGTTGTTTTAACATTTTTAGGCATAATTTTCTTCGGTTTTATGATTTTTGCCGGTTTTAAATATATGACGGCCGGTGGTAATGAAGAAAAGACTAAAGAAGCGCTGGAGATGATTAGGAACGCTTTTATTGGATTAATAGTAGTCTTGCTAGCTTGGGCGATTACTCGTTATAGTATTATAATTTTAGGCCAAGCGGCCGGGAACGCCGTTGATTATCGTTTTTATCCGATTGAGTAAGGTTAAGCGATTAGCTTTGACAAAATTAAAGAATATGGTATGATGATTATAAGAAAGCTAATTGTTAATCACAATTAGCTTTTTTTCTTAAATTAATTATAAAAATATGTCAGAAATAAGTAGCGCTATCAAGCAGTTGTGTGATGAAAAAAATTTAGACTATCAATCGGTTATTGCCGCTGTTGAGCTAGCTTTAGCGGCCGCTTATCGTAAAGATTATGGCGAACGCAACCAAAATGTTCGGGTTAAGTTTGATCCGGCTACTGGGCATTCGCAGATTTTTGATGTTAAAACCGTGGTGGAAAACTTGCCGGAACAGGAAGAGGCGGAAATGTTACAAAATTTGTATAATCCTAAAGAGACGCACAGAGAAGAGACCCGTTTTGAGCCTAATAGCGAAAATGAGACCGGCGAAGAAGGGAAAAAGAAATTTAATCCTAAAACGGATATTCAAATAAAAGAAGCACAAATTTTAAAACATGAGGTTGTGGTGGGAGAAGAAATAGCGACGGATTTACCGGTTCCGGAAAGTTATGGCCGAATGGCCGCGCAGACAGCGAAACAGGTTATCATCCAGAAATTACGAGAAATGGAAAGAGATATGATCTTCGGTGAGTTTAAAGGGAAAGAACGGGAGGTCGTCTCTGGTATTGTGCAAAGACGAGAAGGTCGTTTTGTTTTTGTCGATTTAGGTAAAGCGATTGGGCTGTTGCCAGCGGAAGAACAAATTTACAGCGAACGTTATAATCCTAATGATCGCCTGAAGGTTTTTATTAAAGAAGTTCGCGAGGGGTATAAGGGACCAGAAATTATTTTATCTCGTCGTAGCGATGAAATTTTACGTAAGATTTTTTATTTAGAAATTCCGGAAATCGCTAATGGTTTAGTGGAAATAAAGGCGGTGGCGCGAGAAGCGGGAGCACGTTCAAAAGTCGCTATTTATACGGAAGCGGAGAACGTTGACCCGGTTGGTTCTTGTGTCGGCCAGCGCGGCTCCCGAGTCCAAACTATTATTAATGAATTAGGTGGCGAGAAAATTGATATTATTCAATATAACGAAGATCCGGCTAAATTTATCGCCAATGCTTTAGCGCCGGCCAAAGTAGTTTCGATTTCTCTCGATAATTCGGAACACCGGGCGGTTGTTAAAGTCGCTTCCGATAAATTATCTCTGGCGATTGGTAAGGCCGGCCAAAATGTTCGTTTAGCGGCTCATTTAACGGGTTGGAAAATTGATATTGTTGAGATGACCGAAAGCGGTGAGAAAAAAGTTTTAGAGGCGGATGAAGATAAGATAGTCGTGGCCGCTGAGGCTAGCGCCGTCCTAGATTTAGAGAATACTTCAGAAAATACCGTCGTTTTAGAAGAGACAGCGACTGAAGATCCGGAATTAGCGACTGAGAATATTTCCCCAGTGGAAGTTAAATCGGCTAAAGAAGAGACGACGGGAGTAGAAAAAAAGAAAAAGAAAGCGGCGGTGGCTAAGAAGAAATAAATTAAATAATTGATAATAATTCTCCGCTCTAGTCGGAGCAATAAAATAAATTTATGATTAGCACATTATTTATCTTCGGTAGCGCTTTGGCCGCCATTATTTATGGGGCAATCGTTATTGTTTCGCTACTACGTTTACCCGAAGGCAATGATCGCATGAAAGAAATTGCGGCGGCTATTCAGGCCGGCGCGAAAGCTTTTTTGAATCGCCAATATAAATCCGTCGCGCTAGTGGCGGCTGTTTTATTTTTAGTCATTGGTTTTGTCCCGGGTTTGGGTTGGTTAACGGCCTTGGCTTTTTTAAGCGGCGCGGTTCTCTCTGCCTTAACGGGATATATTGGTATGTATGTTAGCGTTCGCGCTAATATCCGGACGACTGAAGCAGCGCGCGGCGGCTTAGCTAAAGCGCTAAACGTGGCGGTTAAAGGCGGGAGCGTGACGGGTATGCTCGTCGTTGGCTTAGCTTTACTCGGTACGGCTGGTTTTTATTTTTTAACTCATGATCTCCACGCGCTGATTGGTTTTGCTTTTGGCAGTTCTTTAATTTCTATTTTCGCGCGACTAGGCGGCGGAATTTATACGAAAGCCGCAGACGTTGGAGCAGATTTAGTTGGTAAAGTTGAAGCCAGTATCCCAGAAGATGATCCGCGTAATCCAGCCGTGATTGCTGATAACGTCGGGGATAATGTTGGCGACTGTGCGGGGATGGCGGCGGATTTATTTGAAACTTATGCGGTGACCTCTATTGCGACCATGGTTTTAGGCAGTTTAATCTTAGAAAATAATTCGCAGATTATTTTATATCCACTCGTGCTCGGAGCGGTCGCAATTATCGCTTCTATCATCGGCA
>JAVHRV010000023.1:0-5149 GCA_036171815.1 Patescibacteria group bacterium | reverse complement strand
TAATGATGGCTTTCCGGCCTCGCAAATGATTGTGGTGGTCGCGATGGAAGAGCGAGCTGGTTCAGAGGCGTATCTTAGAGCATCTTTAATCGAACAAGAATTTAGTGATAAGTTTGGTCGATTGCTAGTTACTTTTCATCCGGATGGTTTGGTAGGGGAGTTAAAAGGTAAGGGGGCAAATCAGGCTTGGGCGTCTCGGGTAGTCAAAGAAAAAATTATTGATGCCGAGAATATTGATTACGGAAAAATTCTAGTCAGCGTCTTTGATATTGATACAGTAGTAAAGCCGGGCTACTTTTTTGCTTTATCTTATAAATTTTTAAGTGTTCGTGATCCTTATCACGCCAGTTATCAGCCCGTTCCCGTCTACCAAAATAATATTTGGCAGGCGCCATTTTTTTCTCGCGTCGCGGCCTCTTCTAATACCTTCTGGCAAATGATTATGCAAATACGCGAAGAGAGTTTGGTCACCTATTCTTCCCATTCTATGACTTGGCGCGCTTTAGTTGAAATTGATTTTTGGTCGACGACTAATGTTTCTGAAGATTCTCGGATTTTTTGGCATTGTTTTATGTATTATAATACTCGTTATCGAGTTGAGCCGATTAATTATGAGGTATCAATGGATATAACTCATGATGAAACTTTTTGGAAAACGGCGAAGAGTCTCTATCGACAACAGCGCCGTTGGGCTTGGGGTGGCGAGAATATTCCTTACTTAATTTTTAATGCAGCGAAACGTTGGCATAATCCCGGCTTAGATCGCCGGCGAGTCCTTAGTCATATTTTTATTCAAATTTATGGCTTCTACGCTTGGGCGACTAATGCTTTAATAATTGCCGTGATTGGCTGGCTGCCGCTTTTATTCGGTGGTGACCGTTTTAATTCAACAGTTCTATCTGGTAATTTACCCTCGGTTACTCAGAATTTGATGAATATCGCTATGATCGGTTTAGTCCTTTCAGCGCTTATTTCGGCTCTGTTGCTACCGAGTCCGCCGCAACGGCAGAGATTTTGGAAAAAGATTTTCATGACTTTAGAATGGGTCGCCGTTCCAGTGATTATTATAATTTTTGGTTCGGTTCCTTGTTTGGACGCCCAGATTAGATTAATGGCCGGTAAGTATATGGGGTTCTGGGTTACGCCAAAGTCTCGATAGTTTTTATTAATTAAATTTATTTTAGATTAGATCTCGCGCTACTACACGGCGGGATTTTTGTTTGCTATAATAAGGTTAAATGTCTAAATCTAAGATGCATTCGCAGATTACTCGGATCGGCGGATCAACCCAACCAGGATTTTTCTATCGTCTAGTATCTAGCCAGCGTTTTTTAGCTATGATCGGCTTAGTTTTTCTAGTGGTGATTATATTCCCTCTAGCTAGGACATATAGCCAACGCTTATTAGTGGAAAAAGAAATTAAAGACGTTGAGCAACAAATTAGTGAATCGGAAAAGAAAAATCAAGAGCTGAGAGATTTAGTCCTCTATTTACAGTCGGAACAATCATTAGAGGAGCAGGCCCGCTTAAACTTGAATCTAAAAAAACCGGGTGAAGCCGTTATTGTTATTGATAACAAAAAAAATCAGGCCAGCGATCTGAACGCTAGCGCTAATAATGATATTAGTAGTAATTTATTGAAGTGGTGGCGATATTTTTTTAAATAAAAAATTCAAAGTGAGCCGAGAAGGGGATTCGGACCCCTGACCTACGCGTTACGAGTGCGTTGCTCTACCAGCTGAGCTATCTCGGCGAATTTAAAGTCTAGAGAGAGCGGGTGAGCGGAATCGAACCGCCGTCTTCAGCTTGGGAAGCTGACGTAATAACCATTATACAACACCCGCCTTATTATTCCTGACTTTAATCATTATAAACTTAAGCTTAGTTTTTAGTCAATCGTTATGATTCTACTCAAAAAATATTTTTGGCTATTTAGTTTCTTAATTATTCTCTGCCCGACTTTTACGCGGGCGGCCGAAGTCGAAAATTTTCAGCTTATTTATGACGCAGCGGCTTTTACAGCTTCGACGACTTTAAGAGTCACCGCTTCTAAAATTGAATCTGGTTTACCTTGGCAATGGTCGGCAATCACGCCCGCTTATAATTATGCCATTTCTTCGTCTGGTTTTTATAATCCGGGACAAATTCTGCAGGTTAGAATAAATTATGAGCCGGCCAATAATTTTCTTAAACAGATTTTTGTTTATGATGATTATAGCGCCAGTTGGCAGCCGGTCGTGACTAAGGATAATCCCCAAGAGAAATATGTGAGCGCTGATTTAGGCGTCGCTACCGGTCGGCTGATTGTTTTATCTAATCCCGATATTTTAACGGTTGGCCAGGCTAGTTGGTATAAATTCAAGGGAGGATTATTTGCCGCTTCTCCGGATTTTGACAAAGGATCGGTTGTGCGGGTTTATAATCTTGATAATAATAAGACGGTTGATGTAGTAATTAATGATTGGGGACCGGACCGATCTAAACATCCCGATCGAGTAATCGATTTAGATTATCAAGCTTTTCAAAAAATCGCTTCGCCGGGCGCCGGTTTAGTTAAAGTAAAAATTGAGCCGCTGAAAATAGTCATGTCAAATATAAAGAAGAGTCAGGCTCAAAATAGCGTTACGCCGAGTATTAGCGCGGCGGCGGCGATTATTATGTCAGAAAAAACTGGGGAAATACTTTGGGAAAAGCAAGCGACTAAAGTATTGCCGCTGGCTAGTTTAACTAAACTAGTGGCCGTTAAAATTTTTTTGGATACTAAGCCTAAATTATCAAAATTAGTTAGTTATGATAAAAAAGATGAAGTGCAAAATAATCGTTACTGCCCTCCGGAAGAATCGGCTCGCCTCAAACTTAAATCTGGCGATCAGGTAAAAATAGAAGATTTGATTTATAGTTCTTTAGTCGGGTCTGCCAATAATACGATCGAAACTCTGGTGCGCGTTAGCGGTCTTAGTCGGGCTAAATTTATCGGCCGGATGAATGAAATAGTTAAAACTTGGGGAGCCTCGAATACTAAATTTATTGAGCCGACCGGTTTATCGGCTGATAATGTGAGTTCTCCTCTTGACTATGCTATAATAACTAGAGAGCTTTTTTCTAATTCGATTTTACAGAAAGCGAGTATTACGAAGCGCTATACTTTCAAGACTGCTAATACTAAACAAACCCATACAGTCGTTAATACCAATCGGCTCTTAGGCTTGAATAAATATCCCATCGTCGGTTCTAAGACTGGTTATTTAGAAGAAGCGGGGCATTGTCTAATGACGCGAGTAGCGTCACCTCAAGGGAATTTAATCGCCATTAATTTTGGGTCAAAAAGTAAAGAAGCGGGTTTTTCTGATAATGAACAGCTAATTCGTTATGGTTTAAGGCTTCTTAAGAAATAAAATTTTATTGTCGAGATATATGATTAATTTAACTCAAGTCTCCAAGACCTATCGGAATAAAGTTAAAGTTTTAAAGCAAGTTAGCTTAAATATAAAACCAGGCGAATTTGTTTCTATCGTCGGTCAATCCGGAGCCGGCAAAACTACTCTAGTTCGTCTTTTAATCGGTGAAGAAAAGGCCGATGAAGGGAAAGTGTCGATTGGCGATTGGGATATTACTCGAATTAATCGTCGAGAGGTTTCTTATTTACGTCGTCAGATCGGGGTTATTTTTCAAGATTTTAAACTTTTGCCCAAGAAAACTTTAGAGGAGAATGTCGCCTTTGCTTTGCAGGTTTCCGGCGGGAGTACTGCTAAAATAAAAAAAATTGTGCCAGCGGTTTTAAAAATAGTTGGTTTAGAAGATAAAAAAAAGCGTTATCCCAGTGAAGTTTCCGGTGGTGAAGAACAGCGGGCCGCGATTGCCCGCGCTCTAGTCCATCAGCCGCGTATTTTATTAGCGGATGAGCCGACCGGTAATTTAGACGCGATTAATGCAGACGAGATTGTTAATCTTCTTTTAAGAATTAATCGTTTTGGCACCACGGTAATTTTAGTCACCCATAATAAAGAAATTGTTAATCGTCTAAATCGTCGCGTTATTACCATGGATCATGGTCAAATAATTAACGATCAGGAAAAGGGTAAATATTTACTTTAAGAATAATTTATCTATGTTATCTTTATATCGGATCATAAAATTTAGTTTTCAAGATATCGTCCGTAATGTTTGGCTCACGATTGCGACCGTTATTATTTTACTTTTATCGCTTTTTTCTATTAATACCTTAATGACTGTTCGTCTAATTAGCGATAGTGCGGTTAATGCCATTAAAGAGAAAATAGATATCAGTTTATATTTAAAGGCTGAAGCGCCGGATAGCGAAATTCTTGCTTTAAAAGATAGGATCGCGATTTCGCCCAAGATTAAAGAGGTAGTTTACGTTTCTAAACAGACCGCTATTAACTCTTTTCGTTTAAAGTATGCTAATAACCCGGAAGTGTTGGCCGCCTTAAAGGAGCTGGGTCGTAACCCCTTGTCTCCTAGTCTGACGGTAATACCTAAAAATTTTGATGAGTCCTCTTTAGTAATAAATGAATTAAAGCTTTTAGATAGCCCCATTATTGAGTCGCGTGATTTTTCGGATAATTCCGCTATTTTACGTAAAGTGAATGATATTACTAAACGGGTTAATGAAATTGGTTTTTTCATAATTTCTATTTTTATTTTAATTAGTTTATTAGTAGTTTATAATGCGATCAGAGTAACCGTTTATACTCATCGTCAGGAGATAGAAATTATGCGTTTAGTCGGCGCTTCTAACCGTTTTATTTATATGCCCTATATAGTTTCAGCGTTTATTTATACCTTATTTAGCATCCTAATAATAATTTCTGTTTTTTTCCCATTCTTAAGCCTTTTACAGCCCTATTTAGAAACTTTCTTCGTTGATTATAATATTAACATTTTAGCTTATTTTATTGATAACTTTTGGTCGGTTTTTGGTGCTCAATTTTTAATAGTTTTCTTTATTAATGCGGTCGCTAGTTTCCTGGCCGTTCGTCGCTATGCCCGTGTTTAGAAAGATAATAAGGGGGTAGAGTCTAATTGACATTCTATTCATTTTTTAATAATATCCATTTATAAGTTTTTCTATATTTGCGAGATCGTCTAACGGTAGGACAGCGGCCTTTGAAGCCGTTTATCCTGGTTC
>JAVHRV010000022.1:0-5151 GCA_036171815.1 Patescibacteria group bacterium | reverse complement strand
CTAAAATATTAGTTCCCCAGTCAAAAGAAACCGCAATATTATCTTTAACTAAGTTAACCTCCAAAATCTTGGGATTCTTTAAGGAACCGCCGCTTTTAAAAATTTTATTTTTTAGCTTCCAAAAAAACATGAAGATTATTTTATGGCCTGCGGACACAGGCGTTATTTATTTTTTCCTAAACTAAACTAAATTTATTTTTTCCCTTAACCAAACTAGACTTATTCTATCTCGCGCATGGCTAAACCAATCGCGACGGCTAAGCGCGGACCGACTTCGCTTAAAACTGGTTTCAATTCTTCGGCATAGCGAATCCGACTCCAAGGATCACCGATAATAACTTGGAGATTAAGACGCTTGGCTAGATAATCAGCTAAATTTAAAAGTAAGGCACCGCCGCCGGATAAAATTATTTTTTCTACCGGGCCGCTATTTTGCTAATGGAAAAAATCTAGCATATACTGAATTTCCACGACGACCGGATCAAGAGTCTTGGCAATTAGCTGCGGCAACTCCTCGCGGCTGTCGGCGCTCAGCGCCCCGCTTAAATCTAATTTAAATTGTTCCGCTTGCGTAAAACTCAAACCTAATTTTTCCGATAAGGCTTTCGTCACCGTCGCCCCACAAACAGCTAGACTACGGTTAAGGACCGGAATACTTTCTTTAACGATCGAAAGATCGGTGCTGTTCGCGCCAATTTCCACGATCATCACCGTCGATTTATCGTCGCCGACGAGCGACCTAACTAAAGAAAAAGTCTCTGTTTCTAAACTTAATAAATTTAATTTAGCGGCGCGAAAAATATCAATATATTTACGAACTAATTTTTTCGGACTGCCGGTCAAAAATACTCGCAGACCATCACGAGCGCTATCGCGTTTAGCGGATTTAGCGCCTTCGTCCGTCACGATTTTCCAATCTAAGGTCATCTCCTCTAAAGGCAACGGAATTACTTTTTTCGCTTCCTCATTAATTATTCCCGCTAATTTTTTCTTGTCCGGACTATTAATATTAATAATCGAAGAAAAAACCGCAAAAGTCGGTAAAGATGCCGCCACGCGCGTCGCTTTAATCCCCGCTTCTAATCTAACTTTATTAATCGCTTGCGCCAAATAATTAATATCGTCAACTTTCATGAAGTTGACTTCGCTCACCGTTTCGCTAAAAGCGTAATTAGTTAAATAAATCTGACGATTCCTTTTTTCTAGCTCAACCATTTTTAAGGAAGAGTCGCCGATATCAATGCCTAAAAAAAGATTGTCCCCACCGAAAGAAAACAAACTCATAAACGTAAATAAAAAATTCTGATTCAAATTGAATTATCCCTGCGCTTAGTATATAATGGTGATGTGCTTAAATTATATAATATTTAGAAACAATAAACAAGTAGAATATGAATTTTTTTAGCCGTTATAAAAAACTTTTTCTCGTCCTCGGCTTTTTAATTTTAGTCGGCCTCATCGGCTATCTTCTTTGGCAGGTTTTTTTCCGTGCCGCCGCGCCGCTTGTGCCGATAAACCCCGACGCGGAAAATACTAACGGCCTGCCACAAGCCGGTTTAGGAACTAGCACCAATAATCAGGCGACCGGGACGGGACTGCTGCCGGGAGGCGTTACGCCGTCCGGCCCGCCTAATCCTAATGAACCGAGTAATTTAGCCGTTGGCGGCTTAACTAAAACTAATTCCCTAGTGAATTCTCGTTCGCTAAATCCCACGGCCAAAGACGGCGGATTACAATACTATAATCAAGACGACAATCGCTTTTATAAAATTGATAAAAACGGCCAAGTCAGTTTACTGAGCGATAAAGTTTTTTATAATGTCGAAAATATCGTCTGGGCTAATAGCCGAGACAAGGCGATTTTAGAATACCCGGACGGCCATAAAATCGTCTATAATTTCCAAACTAAAGAACAAGTGACTCTCCCCTCTCATTGGCAGGATTTTTCTTTTTCGCCCGACAGCCAACAAATTGTCGCTAAAAGCTTAGGTCTGGATCCGGAAAATAACTGGCTGATTGTTTCCGGCGACGACGGTTCGAAAGCGAAAACCATTGAAAATATCGGCAATAATGATAAAACTGTCTATCCGGCCTGGTCGCCCAATAAACAAATTATCGCCTTATATACTCAAGGAGTCGATTTCGATCGGCAAGAAATATTTTTTGTCGGCCTGAACGGTGAAAATTTTAAGTCGACGCTAATTGAAGGCCGCGGTTTAAAGTCACAATGGTCAACGAGCGGCGACCGTTTACTTTACAGCGTCTATAGTAGTTCTAATAATATGAATCCCAGCCTCTGGGTAGTCGACGCGGCCGGCGATACAATTAATCAAAATCGCCGCCGTATTAACTTAAATACTTGGGCGGATAAATGTACTTTTGCCTCTAACACCGAAGTTTATTGCGCCGTCCCGGAAAATTTACCGGAAGGGGCTGGTCTATTTCCAGAATTAGCCGATAAGACTAAAGATGATTTATATAAAGTAAATTTAGACAACGGCACTAAAGAATTAATCGCCGTGCCTGACGGAACTTTCAATATTTCACAAATTATCGCCCCGAGCGGCGACTATCTCTATTTTACCGATAAAAAAACCGGCCAAATATATCAAGTGCGGATAAAATAAACGGAGTAGTAATATGAAGACCGGCTGGCTTAAAAACCTTCTGCTTGAACTTATTTTTCCCGAAGAATGCCTCTCTTGCCGACGAGCGGGCGGACTTCTCTGTCCGAACTGCTTAGCGCAATTAAAATTCAATACCGAAGAGCGAGGAGCGACTTTAGAAAAAGATAAGCTCCGAGAAATTTTTATCGCTGGCGACTATCAGGATGAACGGCTAGCCGAATTAATTAAAAAATATAAATATCATTTCCTAAGTCGTCTCGGAGAAATTTTAGCCCAATTTTTAACTCGATTTTGGCTTAATGAAAATACGGAAAAAATATATCCGCTTTTAAAAACCCTCAAAGCCTCCCCCCAAGAAAAAATCCTCTTAATTCCTATCCCGCTCACTAAACGACGTGAGCGCTGGCGCGGTTTTAACCAAGCGGAAATTCTGGCTCGCGCTTTAAGCACAAAATTAGGTTACGGCCTTAATTTAAATTTACAAAGGATTAAAGACCGCCCCGCCCAAGCGACTTTAGACGAAAAGGCCCGACACGAAAATTTATTAGGAGTATTTTATTATGAAAAAACTAAAATACCAATAATTAATTTAAGCGATAAAATTATCATCTTAATCGATGATATAACGACGACGGGCGCGACTTTAAACACGGCGGCGGCGGCCTTGCAATTAGCGGGCGCGACAGAAATTTATGGCTTAGTCTTAGCCAAAGGATAAAAAAACTAAAAAACCGCTGGATATTTACAAAAAATAAAAAACCCTTTATAATTCTAATACGCTGATTGTCGCGTCGACCAAACGCGATTAGAGCTCTAAGCTCTAAGAGAATTCCTAAAGCGAATAAAAATAAGAGTTTCTGGCGTTAAAGCCGGAAGAAGCCAGGTGGAACCGCGAGACAAATAGTCCCGTCCTAGCTAAAACAGATAATAAGCTGTTTTAACGAGGACGGGATTTTTTAAAATATTAATAAAATTTAAACTTATGCCAAAAAACGAAATAAAAGAAGAAATAAAAATTGAAGTTAAACGCCATTCCCTGTCGCACTTGCTGGCGGCCGCGGTCAAAGAATTATGGCCAACGATAAAATTATCGATCGGTCCGGCGATCGATACCGGCTTTTATTATGATATCGATCTCGGCGAAATTAAAATTAGCGATCATGACCTGAAAGAAATCGAAAAAAAGATGAACTTCCTGATTAAACAAAATCTAAAATTTGAAAAAACGGATCTGAATATTACCGAAGCATTAAAGAAAGAAACGGCCGCCGGCGAAATTTATAAAGCGGAATTAATCAGCGATCTTCAAGCCGCCGGCGAAACTGTCGTCAGCTATTATACCGTGGGAAAATTTACCGACCTCTGCCGCGGACCGCATATTCCTAATACTAACCAGATTAAACCGGGCAGCTTTAAATTACATAAACTAGCCGGCGCTTACTGGCGAGGGAGCGAAAAAAATAAAATGTTAACCAGAATTTACGGCCTAGCTTACGAGACTAAAGAAGAACTAGCTGACTATCTAAAAATGTTAAGCGAGGCGGAAAAAAGAGACCACCGAAAATTAGGTAAAGAGCTCGATCTCTTCGTCTTCTCGGATTTAGTCGGTAAAGGCCTGCCGCTCTGGACCGAAAAAGGCGCGATCATCCGCCGAGAATTAGAACGTTTTATCGTCGATGAAGAACTGCGCCGCGGTTACCACCATGTTTATACCCCGGATATTGCTAAAATCGATCTTTACAAAACTTCCGGCCATTATCCTTATTATAAAGATTCGATGTATGCCCCAATTAAAATTGATGAAGACGAATTTATGCTGCGGCCGATGACCTGCCCTCATCATTTCGAACTCTATAAATCACAGCCGCGCAGCTATCGGCAGCTACCGATGCGTATCGCCGAACTCGCTAAGCTTTACCGCTATGAACAATCCGGTGAACTCACGGGTTTAATCCGGGTCCGCAGTTTTTGTCTAGCCGATGCTCATATCATCGCTCGCGTCGATCAGGCGGAACAAGAAATTAATGGGGCGCTGGACTTAATAGAATATGTCGCTAGTGTTTTAGGTTTTCAAGCCAATCAAGATTACCGCTATCGTCTTTCGCTTGGCGACAGAAGCGACAACGAAAAATATTATCAAGACGACGCGGCCTGGGATCAAGCCGAAGCAGTCTTAAGAAAAGTAGTAAAAAACCGCTCCGTCCAAAGTTACGAAGCTAGCGGCGAAGCCGCTTTCTATGGACCAAAAATTGATATTCAAATGAAAAATACGTTAGGAAAGGAAGATACGGCGTTTACCGTCCAATACGATTTTGTGATGCCGAAAAGATTTAAATTAGCTTATACCGCCTCGGACGGGCGCGAAGAAGAGCCAATCGTTATCCATCGTTCTTCCGTCGGCGCCATTGAACGCACCATCGCTTTTCTAATCGAGCGCTGCGCCGGCGCTTTCCCCGTCTGGCTAGCGCCCGTTCAAGTAAAAATAATCTCCGTCGCCGAAAATCATATCCCGGCCGCGCAAAAA
>JAVHRV010000021.1:0-1098 GCA_036171815.1 Patescibacteria group bacterium | reverse complement strand
GTTTTAAATCGGGTTGAAGAATTAGCTGATCGGCCTCTGGGTTATCGATCGGCGCGAGCCGTCGACTTTAAAAAATTAGTAGAATTAGATAAGATTATAGCAGAAGCTTTCGCGATTAAAAGTCGGAGTTCTAAAGCTGTGCAAAAATATTATCACGAGCTTATTAGCCATTTCGGCAGTGAGCTCTCTATTCTCTTAGATCTTGACTTAGATAAAACTGGTTTAGATATCGACTTGCGAGTGCGAGAGGGAATTGAAAGAGTTCGTCGGGGCGAACTAATCATTAAACCCGGTTTCGATGGTCAATACGGCGAAATTAATATTTTTTCCGCGGGGACTAGACGAGGGCGCCAATCTTCTTTATTATAAAATTTATATGTTATTCGCTCGTAATTCATTAGCTAGTTTACTTCTGATCGTGATGTTTTTAGTGTTAATATCTGTCGCCACAATTTTATATAGCGGTGATAATCAGAAGAAGGCCGATTTAGAGCAGAATTTTATTTGGCGTCAAACTCGTTTAGCGGCTGACTGGGGTCTAGCATTTTTAACGGGAATAAGCCAAGGCGGTTTAGACCAAGATGTAAAACGATTGTTAGCAGAAAGTGATCAGCCCTTAGGTCAGGCTGAAGATATTCAGGAATCTAAGAATTCAGAGGGGACTGGAAATTCTGAAGAGGCTGATAATTCTGAGACTAGTAGCACATCGTCTGCGGTTATAGTTAATAATGAAGCGGGAACTTCTAATCAAGATAATTCTTCATCCTCTTGGTCGCTAGTGATGTCGGATTTAAAAAATGAATGGGATAAGGCCAAGGATAACCCAGATAAGATTGATTTATCTAAAAATAGTTGGCGTAATTTTATTGGTTGGGAGCGGCGCGCTACCGGAGCGGATTTGATTTTGCGGAGCAAGAATAAAGATGTCTATCGTTTGTCATTGCCGTTCAAGTTTTTAGGTAAATAATCGAAAATATTTAAAAAATTGAGATTTTTGCGATATTTTTATAAGAAATAGTTCTGGGAAATCGTTAGTAAAAATTTATTAGATATTTATTAATTTTTATAGGTTATTTTAGGGGTCTTGTGCTATAATAA
>JAVHRV010000020.1:0-5327 GCA_036171815.1 Patescibacteria group bacterium | reverse complement strand
AACGGCATATAACGGATTAATATTCTTAGGCGAAGCAACCACTCCTTCGCTATATATCCCCCCCGACAGCGGCAAATATTGAATATGTTTACCAATAAAAACAAAGGTCAAATAAACCGCATTAATTATCACCACTAACAAACAAATTTTCACAATTAAAAATTCTCGCGGATTTAAAAACTTATTAAGATGTCTCATCTGATGCGCGCTGGGAATTTTGCGCGAAGAAAGATTATAAATCAACCTTTTATCTAAATCCCCTTGATCAAGCGTCGGTTTTTTACGAAAACTTAAAAAAGACCAAGTATTCCTTAGCTGCTTCCATAAAGAAGTAGTTTTAGTTGAGATTAGGCCCACAAAATTTTAAAATTTTATGAAGAAAACGCCTAAAGATAAGAGTAAAAAAATAAGCGCTAAAACAATGGTCGCAATAAAAAGCTTTTTTTCCAAACCGCGTTTAGTCAAATATACTCCACCGGAACCACCGAAAACGTTACCCAGACCAGTGCCACGATTCTGCATTAAAATAGCCAGCATTAGTAAGATAGCCACAACCGCTTGAGTAATTTTAACCCAAAAAATCATAAGATTATTTCTTGATAGTAGCGATTAAAGCCGCTAAAACCTCTTTATCTTTTACCGCCAAATCCGCTAATATTTTTCGATCAATTTCTACCTTATTTTTCTTTAAGAGATCAATAAAGCGTGAATAAGATAAGTCATGGTTGCGAACAAAAGCATTTATCTTAATCTGCCATAAACCACGCATAGTTCTTTTTTTCTTACGGCGATCGGTATAAGCGTGCGCCCCCGCTTTAGTCCGAGCGGTTTTCGCTAATTTAATTAATTTTTTGCGACCCCATTTATAACCCTTAACATCTTTCAGAATGTTTTTTCTTCTCTTTACATGGATCATTCCACGTTTTACTCTAGGCATAGGATTAAATTATTGAAAGACTGAAAAATCAATTTAGTACTGTAAACAATTTTTCAATTCTATATTCTAATTATAAGGTGTTAAAAACTTAATGGTTTTTTCTAAAGTTTTAGTCGTCGAGATATCTAAACGTTTTTTTCTGGTAGTGTTCCCCGTTTCCCGAGAATTAAAATGATCCTGACCGGCTTTTCTCTGGGTCAGTTTATTTTTTCCCGTCCTCTTAAAACGTTTTACCGTAGCTTGATGAGTCTTAATTTTTGGCATATTCTTTTAGCTAGTACTAACCGCCCTATTTAGGAAACAAATTCCTTCATATTCCGTCTCCGCTAGTTAGTAAATTTCCAGATTAAAAAACAGGTTAATACCTGATTGGAGCTTATTACTTTATTTCTTATTGATCAATATCATAGTAAATCTTCCACCCTGATTTGTCAAGGGTTGTTCAATTTCAATATTAAAATCGGGGTTGGTCTGTAGCTGGGCGGCAAAATTTCTGACTATTTCAGCCGCTTTCTGCGGATACTGACGTTCACGCCCTCTTAAAATCAGCTCTATTTTAATTTTATTATCTTTAGATAAGAACTTACCCGCTTGAATCTGCCTCATATCCCGGTCATGCTCACTAATTCGGAAAGATAAACGAATATTCTTGGTTTCGGTCTTCTTCTGTTGCATTTTCTGCTTATGGGCTTGTTTTTCACGCTCATATTTTAATTGGCCGAGATTAACAATCTTAACAACCGGCGGTTCCGCCTTAGGGTTAACCTCCACTAAATCGAGGCCAGCCTCTTCGGCCATCGCGATCGCTTGAAGGGTGGTCAATTTACCAATGGCTTCATTATTTTCATCAATCAAAAAAACTTCAGGAACACGGATTTGATTATTAGCCCGAAAACTAGGCGCTTCTTTACGTTCAACACGATGGAATTTAATACGCATTTTGGTATTGAGAAAATTATCTTTTATTGAGTAAGACTATTATATATGTTTTATAGCTTAAAATAAGCGAAAAGTCAAAGACGAGACTCAAAAACTATTTAAATTGAGAAATGGCCATTTCAATAAAACCAAACCCAATATCTTTTAAACCAGTCTCATTAGACTCTAAAATAACCACATCATGATCTTTAATAATTTCCTTAATATTTAAAGATCCTTTATCTAAAGGCAAAAAAGTATTAGAGGGATATTGAGAATTTTTGCTAAAGTAATAATAAAAACTCGAATTGCCAATAATCTTAGCTTCTTTAACAACGCGCAGTATATTCCAAATAAAGCTCCCACCGACGATAAGTAACCGGGGACGATAAGCAGGGCTATTAATTATCCGGGGTCGAGGGTAGGGTAGCGGCTCATCAAATATTTCCTCTTGCCAAATATTTATCAAATCGGCTAAATCTCTGTCTTCTTTACGCGCCTGCTGTAAAATTTCTATATCAGCGCAAGAAATCTGAGGCCAATTTGGATCACTTTTATCTAAATTATAAAATAGTTGAGCAGAAACTAAGCAAGCGCCCAAATAATTCCAATGAATACCTCCTTTAGCAAAGAGAACATGGGGACTAGATTGTTTAAGGCTCGATAAATAAACATGACTGTCAAAATAAGGCACTTGATATTTATCTAATAAATCGCGATAAATATTATAATTCGTTAATTTATCGCCTTGATACTTCACCACGCCAGGCGGTAAATACTCTGGATAAATAACCGCCTTACTCGGACTGATCAAAACAATAAACTTTTTTCCTAGAGACTCGACTAGATTCTGTAACTCTTTTATATTTTTTACTTTATCTTCAATCTCGCCATCAGCCATAATCTCAGGGGATTGATAATCATCAATATATCCTTTTTCATATAACTGATTATTTCTCCCAACCACAATCGGAGCATTAGTCTTTTGACTTATTTCTTGGAACAAAGAAAAATTCAATTGATTGTCAGTTTTGACAAAATAAGCGCGTAGTCCTAGATGATCGCTCAACCACCCATCAAAATATTTTTGGAAATCACCGGTGAACCAATTCGACCAAGAAAAATTAAAAGCTTTGTCTTCGAACACCACTCCGTTTAATGATGTCTCCGGCAAAAACGGCCATAACGTCTGGACGAACGGCAAACTAATCAGGCCGAAGAAGGCAATTAAGAAAATAATTTTAATATATTTAGACATGGCCGTAAATTTCTAAAAACGAAAATATATAAAAGGATTAAACTGGGAATTGGTGAGAGACATTAAAGAGAGGAATAAAATCAAAAAACTAAAAAAATACTTAACTACTAATTGCCCAACGATAAAACGTCGGGTTAACTTATCAGCTAAACGTTCAAACAACTTAGTGGCGGGGAAAAAACTTACGAAAATAGCTAAAATAAAAATAAATAATTGTCGGTGGCTATATAAATCCAAACTACTCACGATCTCTACTAGTCTAAAGGCGGAAAAATTAAATAAACTTTTTAAATAACGCCAAGCGAGAGATAGATCTTCTATTCTGAAAAACACCCAACTTAAATTAATAGCTAAAAAAGTTAAAAAAATATTTATTCCTCTACTGAGCCGACTACTTATTTTCAACCAGAACAAACGATCAATCGTTAAAAATAATCCATGAATCGCCCCCCAAATTATGAAATTCCAATTAGCGCCATGCCATAATCCTGATAGTAAAAAAACCAACCAAAGATTAATATAAGTCCGGGCAGGAGAAATTCTATTCCCCCCCAGAGGAATATACAAATATTCTCGCATCCAAGTTGATAAAGAAATGTGCCAGCGGCGCCAAAACTCCGTAATATTTTGTGAGATATAAGGATAATTAAAATTTTCTTTAAAATGGAACCCTAGTAAACGCGCGAGACCGATAGCCATATCCGAATAACCGGAAAAATCAAAATAAATTTGCAAAGCGTAACCAATAATACCCAACCAAGCATAAACTAAAGGCAACGGAGCAACCGCCGATAAATTAAAAAGTTGATCGGCAAATTCACCTAAATAATTGGCCAACAAAACTTTTTTACCCAATCCTAAAGAGAAACGATAAACACCATAACTTAAATTTTCTAAAGAATGACGACGTGATTTTAATTCTTCGGCAATATCGCTATAACGAACAATCGGACCGGCGATGACGTGAGGGAAAAGCATAAGATAGGCGGCAAAATCTATTAGGCTACGCGCCGGCTTAAGGTTCCCTCGATAAACTTCAAAAATATAACTCAATTCTTGAAAAATGGTAAAAGATATCCCAATCGGTAAAAGAACTGGCGACCAGGCGAGCGCCGAGAAGCCAAATCCACTGAGCAGGGCATCAAATTGTTCCACAAAAAAATTACTGTATTTAAAATAAGCTAACAACCCCAGATTCATTAAAATCGAAATAATAAAAAGAATCTTGGGGGCTAATTTAACTAAATAATTTAGACTAACCCCGGATAACTGTTTATTAGCTAAACGACCAAACTTAAGTTCAAATATAAGTAAGCTCACTAAATAATCAGCGGTAATAGTCCCTAATAATAAAAAAGCGAAACGAGGGGCGCCCCAAGAGTAAAAAAAATAACCACCAATCAAAATAAATAAATTCTTAAAACGGCCGGGCGTAAGATAATACAGAGCCAGAAAAATCGGTAGAAATAAAAAAATGAATATTGTAGAACTAAAAACCATAATGATAAAACAAAAAACGCCTCAATATCATACTAAACTTGTTATAAACAGTATAGCATTAAAATATTAAGCGACTAAAGATAGGCGCCGCCCATAATTAACTAGTTATTTTACCTCTTGACAAGGAAATTAGATTAATATAAAATGAATTTATTAAAAATAAAACAAAATAGTTTCATAAAAGCAAGATATGTTTTATATCTCTGTTTTTTTCTGTCTATTTTGGCACCTTAAAAAATCAATAAACACAATCATGGTGATGGTTAAATTTTGATGCTAATTGGCATCAATTCGAAAAAAAAATTTTTATCCGTTTCTAAAACGGAATCTATATAGAAAGCGTAAGCTTTCAAAGTTAGAGTCAATCAAATTTTAGAGAGTTTGATCCTGGCTCAGGATGAACGCTGGCGGCGTGTCTAAGGCATGCAAGTCGAATGTGGTAGCAATACTGCATGGCAAACGGGAGAGTAACACATTGGCAATTTACCTTAAAGACGGGGATAACCTTGCGAAAGCGAGGATAATACCCGATAGTATTATTAGTCATAAGATTAATAATTAAAGTTCCGGCGCTTTAAGAGAAGCCTATGGCCTATCAGCTAGTTGGTGAGGTAATAGCTCACCAAGGCTACAACGGGTATGGGGTGCGAGAGCATGACCCCACTCACTGGGACTGAGACACTGCCCAGACTCCTACGGGAGGCTGCAGTCAAG
>JAVHRV010000019.1:0-5367 GCA_036171815.1 Patescibacteria group bacterium | reverse complement strand
GACTGGCCGACAACCGCTCAGAACTTGATGTGGTTTTATAGTAAGAGCGGCGGCCCTAGTGTTGATGGCGTGATTGGCCTTACCCCGACTGTGCTCGAAGGACTTTTAGAAATTACCGGGCCGATTAATTTACAATCCGAATATGGCTTGACTATTGATGCAGCTAATTTTTGGGAAACTGTTCAAAAAATAACCGAGCAAAAAAATTTGGCTAAGACTAATCCTGATTCGATCGTCGGTTTGCCGACTACGACGACGCCGGTTAAATCTAATTGGCCGCTCAAACAGGATCTCGAGGTTAATGCGGCTAATAAACCGAAGAAGATTATCGGTGATTTACTAGTGAAGATTTTAGAAATTTTACCTCAGAAATTAACGAGAGAAAACTTAGTAAAAATGATGGCGCTTTTTGAGGAGAATATGGCGGCTAAACAGATCATGCTTTATTTTAAAAATGAATCTTTACAGGCCGGAATTGCTAGTCAGAATTGGGCCGGCGAGATGCGCCATAGTGACCATGATTATTTAGCGGTGATTCATACTAATATTGCCGGTCAGAAGTCCGATCGTTTAATGAGCGAGAAAATTGATTTAAAGAGTGAAGTCCAGACGGACGGCAGTATTATTAATACTTTAAAAATTCAGCGGACACATCAGGGCGTCGAGGGAGTCGCTTTGACCGGCGTTCGCAATGTTGATTGGTTACGAGTTTATGTGCCTTTAAATAGTGAATTATTATTGGCGACGGGCTTCAAAAAACCCGAGACTAAATATTTTCAACCCCAAGCAGTCGGAGATTTAGAAGCCCTGGCTTTGTTGAATAATGAGCGGGCGGCCGCGATTGACGAAGTGACCGGCACTAAAATTTATCAGGAAAAGGATAAAACGGTGTTGGCGAATTGGGTCATGGTTGATCCGGGGGAAACAGCCGTTATAACTATTCAGTATCGTTTACCTTTTAATTTTTTCGCCGCGGCGGCCAAGACCGATTGGTTGGCTGGTTTTAATCGTTGGTTGAATCCAGAATTCGGTAATTTATTCCCCTATTCTTTATTAGTCCAGAAGCAGGCGGGGGCACTACCGAGTGAACTAACGAGCCAGTTAATTTTACCCGCCGGCAGTCAGATATTTTGGCGTTATCCGGATTTATTGAAAGGTACGGCGGGCTGGAATCTGCAAGAAATATTAGATCGTGATAAATATTGGTCTATCTTAGTTAAGGGCTCTAATTATTAATTATTGAGCTGGTCTCTCCAGCTGATTTAAAATATGTCTCCGTCAAAAAAGAATAAAAATAATTTAAATATCGGTCGCGAAGAATTTTCTGGTTTGTCTTCTTTTGTTGAAAGGCCAGTACCGACCGAAAAGGAAGTAGCCAGCTTTGATCGCGCGATTAAGCGAGAGGTGAGAGAGCTGGAAATGGATTCGGATCTTTCGGAAATTTATCGCGATAAGAAGGGGAGTGCCGTTGATGTTAAACAATTAAATATTAGGCAGCGGCCGCCTTTTTGGTTAAGATTTTTTCGTCAGGTATTTATCCTCGCCGTTTTAGTTGCCGTAATTTATGGTGGATATCAGTACTGGTTAAATGGTAGCGCCAGCGTCGGTGATTTGGATTTTAAGATTAGTGCCCCGGAAAGTCTACTCGCCGGCGAAGCTTTTTCTTATCGGGTAGAATATCATAATCCGACTAATTATCCGGTATCGCAGGTTCGCCTGGAGTTACAATATCCTACTAATTTTATTTTTGATTCCGCTTCGCTCGCGCCGGCGAGTGGTAATTATGGTTGGGATTTGCCTGATTTAGCGCCCGGCGGAAATTTTTCTTTAGTGATTAACGGTCAGCTGATTGCCCAAGCCGATTCAGCCAATGTTATTTTAGGACGCTTAAGTTATGTGCCGAGTAATTTATCTACTCAATTTAAAAAAGAAGCTTCGGCTTCGACGATTATCAGTGGTTTAGGTTTTCGGACTGACTTAGATTTTTCTAGTACGGCCTTTTTAGATTCCGATAATGATTTAACTCTAATTATTTCCGATATTCAAGTAAACAAGCTCGGTGATTTTAATTTAAGTTTTGTTTTGCCTAGCGGGGTCGAGGCGAGCGTCGTGAATGTGGCCTCTAGCTCTTCACTTCAAGCTAGTAGTACCGCGCCGGAGATTACTCCCGGGAAAGTGCAGATTACTAAAAGCGGCGGTTTAAGATGGCGGTTAAGCGGTTTGAGCCCAGAAGCGGGACGTCAGGAAATTCCCTTATCTTATAAGGTTAAACAACGGGCCGCTGATTTAGAGTTAAAGGTTCGTCTGGAAAAAAGATTAGCGGACGGTCAGCTATATGTTTTTTGGGAAAAATCAATTAAGCCAAATATAATTAGCAGTGATTTAAATCTAGCTCTGTCTCTTAATGGTTCTAAAACTGATGCGGCCGTTAATTTTGGTCAACCTTTAAATTATTCTTTGACTTACGCTAATCACGGCAGTAACGCCTATAAGGACGTGGTTATTATGGCCGGTCTTAATGGTAGTTTTCTGGATTGGAATTCTTTGCAGGATAATAAGAACGGAGCGGTGCATAATAATACAATCATTTGGACTAAGAATGAAATTCCGGAGTTAGCTGAAGTTAAGCCGGGTGCGGCCGGAGAAATAAATTTTTCGATAAATTTACGTCTTTTTAAGGACAGTGAACAGGGGCAGGATCTTCTAGTGACCGCTTATGGCCAATATAGTATGAACAATCAGCCGGTGAAAGGCCAGGGTAATCGGAGTAATGAAATTAAAGGCTTAATTAATAGCGACTTGTCGCTCGACGAAAAAATTCTTTATTTTAATGAGGATAATTTACCGGTTGGTTCCGGTCCCCTGCCGCCTCAGGTAGACAATAAGACTAGTTTTAGAGTTTATTGGACGGTTAAGAATAATTTACATGAGTTAAGCGATACTCGAGCAGTCTTCGATTTACCGGATTACGTCGCTTGGGAAAATAATAGCACGACTAATGTCGGTAATTTATATTATGATTCAACTAGCCACCAAGTGATTTGGGAGATTGGTCGTCTGCCGGTATCGGTTTATCGAGTAGATGCCGAATTCAGTCTAAGTTTAACACCAACGGCAAGCGACCGTAATAAAATTTTAGTCTTATCGCCCGGTTCGGCGCTGAGCGCCATGGACACGGAGACGAAGAGTTTGATTAGTAAACGATTAGGCGCTAAGACGACTAAGTTAGAAGATGACGATATCGCGGGACTAAATAATTCCGGGATAATTAAGTAAATTATGTTTAAATTAATCCGGACGACGAAACAGGGAATCCGCCAGGGCCGTTTACAGACGGCCCATGGTTTTTTAGACACCCCCTTTTATTTGCCTGACGCGACGCGGGGTTTTATTAAGTTAACTGATAATGAGACGGTTAAAAGAAGCGGCACGCGAGCCTTAGTCGTTAATACTTTTCATCTCTATTTGCAGCCCGGTTTAGAAGTCATTAAAAAAGCGGGGGGTCTGCATAAGTTTATGAATTGGTCCGGGCCTTTGCTATCGGACTCCGGTGGTTTTCAAGTTTTTTCTTTAATTCATAAGAATAAGGCGCTAGGAACTATTACTGACGATCAGGTTATTTTTAAATCGCCTTTAGACGGTTCTCGTCATGAGTTAACACCAGAGAAATCTATTCAGATTCAATTCGCCCTCGGCGTGGATATGATGGTTTGTCTGGATGATTGTCCGCCGAATGAATTCTCCCGTCTTGATTTAGAGAAAGCGGTCGCGCGGACGATCACCTGGGCTAAAAGATGTAAAAAAGAATATGAGAAACAATTAAAAATAAAAAAATTGTGCGGCGTTAAGCGTCCTTTATTATTTGCCGTTATTCAGGGCGGTGCGGCCATAGATTTGCGAGAACATTGTGCGCGGGAATTAGTCAAAATTGGTTTTGCCGGCTATGGCTTCGGCGCGCGGCCGGTCGATAAAGACGGAAAATTTCTTCAAGCCGTGTTAAAAAAAACGGCGGCTTTTATTCCGCCTGCCGCTTTACGTTTTGCTCTGGGCGTCGGGACGCCGGCCGATATTATTCGTTGTGCTAAATTAGGTTGGGACATGTTCGATTGTGTTATTCCGACGCGCGAAGGGCGGCACGGAAAATTATTTTTTTCTAATCGGAGTCAGAAATATCAGACGCTTAATATTAATAATGCTAAGTTCGCTCAAGATTTTTCGCCCATTAATCGTTCTAGCTCTCTAGTTGAATTAAAAAATAGTTCCCGCGCTTATTTACATCATCTTTTTCGCGCTGGTGATCCGCTCGGCCAACGTTTAGCTAGTTTAAATAATTTGGAGTTTTATCAAGGTATAATGAAGAAGCTTCGTCAATAAAGAAGAAGCTTCGTTAATAAAAAAGGCTGCGTTTGGATCGCAGCCGAGGAAGGTCCGGTAGTTGTTCAGGTGGGATTATTTGTTTTTATTGGTCGCTCTTTGGGAATAAGATTTTATAACCAGTGAAAGGCCAGTTTATGGGTTGTCCGTGGGATTCGATTTCGGCGACTATGCCCGGTCTCCCTTTCGGCCCGATAAAAATCGGATCAACTATGAGGATTAATTTATCGAATTGGGTCACATAGTTGTTCATAAACCACTCAATAATTTGTCCGATATATTGTGTGTCACATTTTATCCCGACTTCTTCTCTGAAAACATTTATTTCTAGCCCTAGCCATTTAGCCGCTTCGCTATGTAAATGCTTGTATCCACTGATTATATGATAATCACTGGTTACCCCGGCTAAGAGACCAGAATTCAAGATAGAATTCATTTGCCCTTTTCCTTTTGGCGTTAGTTTAGGATCAGCGCCGAACTCCTTTTCGCCAACCGTTATGATCAGTATTTTTTTCATTTCATACCTTGCTTTTATTGAAAAATGAACAGTTAATTAAGTTTTAAAATTAAATATACTTTATAATTAATTTTATTATTTGTCAAATTTATTAATATTTTTAACTTGGCAAAACCTTATTTTTTCTTTATAATAAATTTGGCGTTTATCGCCTTTTATTAAAGGACATTTGGCATGTCTTTATTTTAGTTTATTATGACCACAAAAATTATTGCGACCATTGGACCGAAGAGTGAAAAACCAGTTGAACTTTTAGCCCTCCTTAAGGCCGGAGTAGATATTGTTCGGGTTAATTTTTCGCACGCTAGCTACGATCAGTACCGTAATATTAAAAAAATTATTGATAGCTTTAATCGACGATCTGATCGGAAAATCTCTTTAATGTTAGATTTACAAGGACCGCGTATTCGGGTCGGCGTTTTGCCGGTCGAGGGGCTAATGCTTAGAGAAAGAGAAGTTTATAAATTTTCTTATTC
>JAVHRV010000018.1:0-5434 GCA_036171815.1 Patescibacteria group bacterium | reverse complement strand
CGCCAAGGTCTCAATATCATCAATATTTAAATTACCACCATAATAACGCTTCCCGACATAACCTTCGCTATATTTATTAGTTAAAACTGTGGCCATTGCTTCTAAAACCGCCGGACTAACATAATTCTCCGAAGCAATTAATTCTAATTCTTCGTTTTGCCTTTTTTCCTCGGTTTTAATTATCTCCCAAACCGCGGGATCTTGTTGAGCTAAATGTTCGTATTTCATAATATTATCTTAATTTAAGGGACCCCTTTTGTCAAAAAGAAAAAAATAAATTTATTTATTTCAAATCCTTAATCATATAACTATTTTTTAACTGATAACCAAATTTCCGATAATAAGCCCGAATACCTACCCCAGAAATAACCGCTAGGTTTGAGCATTTATTCTTTTTAGCAATCTTTTCTGCTTCCGCTAATAATCTTTTACCTAAACCACTATGCTGGACCATCTTAATATCACCGATTTTTACTAGCTTACCATAGACATGTAGTTCCCGAACCAGCGCCTGACTAACTGGGCTACTCTTATCTATTCTTAAGCGGCAAAAACCAAATAGCGTCTGATCATCCCGGCTATCAAAACTAAGAAAATATTCTTCACCGCCCGCCGCTCGATATTTTAAACAATGTAATTTAATATTATTAAGTTTTAATTCCTGCTCTCGGGGTTCACGACAACGAAGACAGCGGCACTTTACTCCTCTATCCTTCATAATTTGTCGCAAATTAGTAATCTTATTACCGGCGACAATAGATTCTTCTGGGATATCGCGAATTAACCGAATAATTCGTACATAGGTCGGCACGACTTTTTTACATTTAACAATTAACTCTTGCAAAACTTTATCAGAATAAGGCTTATATTCTCCTTTTAAATACCAACGATATAATAAACTCCCTTTGGTCACGACCGTGGGATAAAATTTAATCTGATCTGGCTGGAAGCGCTCGTCGCTAAACAACTTTTTAAATAAACTTAAATCTTTAGCGGGAGTCGCTCCGGGTAAAGCGGGCATCAAATGATAAGTAATTTTAAAACCATATTTTCTTAACAGTGCCGTCGCGTCCGCAATTTCCTTAACTCCATGACCCCGTTTATTTAAAGCTAAAATTTTATCATCAACCACCTGCACGCCGATCTCCACTCGCGTACAGCCCAAATCTCTCATTTCTAATAACTCTACTTTATTAATATAATCTGGTCGCGTTTCTAAAGTCAGACCAATAATATTATAGCTGGCTGTCTCATTTTTTTTCTGTTCTTTAACTAAGGCCTTTTTCAGATCCCCTAACTTTAAATTTTGTTTATAAGGAGCTCGTAAATTAATAGAAAAATTTAGCTGATTATGTTCAGACAGTAAATCTTGGGCACGAAACTTTTTATAATTATTAGCGGCCGCAAAACAATTTAAAATATACCAATATTTATATTTGGTTGGTAAATAACTCCAGGTACCGCCGATAACAATAATCTCTATCTTAGTTGGTTCATGTCCATTATTTTCTAAAGCCTTTAAACGTAAAATTACTTGTTTATAAGGGCTATACCCGCAACGGATAGCGCGCATAACCGCTGGTTCATTCGATAAATAACTAGTCGGCACATCCTTTTCATGAGGACAATAAGCACAAGTTCCTGGACAATCATACGGTTTTGTTAAAACAGCGACGGGGGCGATTCCGGATAAAGTTCTAACCGATCGTTTGCGCAAAATATGTTCTAAAAGTAACTGACGTTTATCCCCCGCTCGGACTAATAATTGATATTGTTTTAAAATATCAGAGTTTAAAACAGCCGCCAAAGAATATTTTTTACAAATAAATCGTTTATAAAACTCTAAATCATCCTTATTTTTAATATTATTAGCGTAATTTTTTAGTAATTCTTTTATTGCTTCTACCATAAATTTGGGCTATAATTAAAATACCAATTAATCGTCATCATAATATAGCATGTCTTCTAATTTAATAATATTACTATGAAAAAACAAATTTTCAAACTGTTTCTAATTTTAGGCTTACTGATTATTCCTCTAGCCGCCCTTCAAGCCGCCGATATTAAAACCAATAACTCTATTTATATTAACAAGGACGAAATTATTGCCGGCAACCTCTACGCGGCCGGAAATACAATCACTGTCGATGGAAATATTAGCGGCGACTTAATCGCTGTCGCTCAAACTATAATCGTTAACGGACGAATCGAGGGTGACCTTATCTCCCTAGCGCAAGAAATTATTATAAACGGTGCCGTCGGTGGTAATATTCGAGTCGCCGGGAATTCCTTAGTCATTAATGGACCAGTCGCCAGAAACGTCAATGCTTTCGGCGCTAAAATTTCTCTGGGTGACAAAGCTCATGTGGGTTGGGATGTCTACTTAGCGGCCGCTAATTGCGAAATTAGAGGCAGCATCGACGGTAACTTAAATGGCTATGTTGGACAAGCTTTAATCGCCGGAAAAATCGGTAAAAACGTGGACTTAACCTTTAATAATCAATCCGACGGTCAAGTTCTAATTATTGCTCCGGAAACCATTATTAATGGCGATCTAATATATACGGCTAAAAATGCCGCCAACATTTCTGATAAAGCTAATATATCCGGTCAGACTCAACAAAAAATCCTCGAGACAAAAAAAGCTAATAATTGGTTCTTAGCTTGGCTTTGGAGTAGATTATTCGCCATTTTTTCGGCTCTAGCCGTTGGTCTAGTCTTAATATTTCTCGGCCAAAATATTACCTCGAAAATTACTAATAAAATTCAAGAAGCCCCTCTAAAAGTCTTCTGGTCGGGACTGATTGTCCTTTTCGTCATGCCCCCGATTGCTTTAATTTTATTATTTACTTTAATTGGTATCCCGCTAGCTTTTATGACTATGACCATTTGGCTCATCCTCATTTATTTAGCTAAAATTATCAGCGCCTTACTAATTGGTCAAATGATCTTAGATAAAACCACTAAAACAAAAAATTGGAAACCTATTTGGCCCTTAATCCTCGGCGTCTTTATTACTTGGATTATTTTTTCCCTCCCCTTCGTCGGCTGGTTAGTCGGCCTAGCGGCCGTTTGTTTCGGCTTAGGCGGCATGTGGCTTTGTTTACTCCCCGCCCTTAAATCATCCGAATCTAAACTCTAAAAAATATGAAAATAAACCCAGCTATTTTCCGGGGTTATGATTTACGCGGTCTAGTGGGTAAAGATTTAAATCCAGAAATTATTGAACATTTAGGCAAAGCTTTTGGCACCTACTTAAAAAAAAGAGGAATAGCTGAAACAATCATCGCTTATGATTGCCGCTCGACTAGCCAAGAATATAGTGAAGCTATGACCAAGGGACTAATTTGGGCTGGCCTTAACGTCATTGATATTGGCATGACTATGGTGGGGACTTTCTATTGGTCTCAATATTATTTTAACTGTCCGGGAGGAGTGTTTGTCACCGCCTCACACAATCCCGTCGAATACAACGGTTTTAAATTTGCTAACGGTTTTTCCGAAACTCTAGTTAGCGACGGCATGCAAGAATTAAGACGCTTAGTGGAAACCGAGGAATATGAAGCCGGATCACTAGCCGGCACCGTAATAAAAAAAGATGTTCAAGCCGCCTACTTTAATTATTTATTAGATAAATTGCCAATCAAAAAAAAATTTAAGGTAGTGGTCGACGCCAGTTGTGCAACGCCAGGAATTATTGTCCCGGAACTATTAAGAAAGAGTGGCTGTGAAGTAATTGAAAAAAATTGCCAAATTGATCCCTCTTTTCCTCTAGGGACACCCGACCCGACGGAGCTAAGTTTAGCCACTCGTCTCCAAACTGCTATTTTAGAAGAAAAAGCTGACTTAGGATTTTCTTATGATGCCGACGGTGATCGAATCGGTATAGTAGATAACGAGGGCACAATTATTTGGAATGATATTTTAGTCGCGCTCTTCGCTTCCGATGTCTTAGACCAACATCCCGGAGCCATAATTATGTTCAATACTCTCTGTTCACGGGTAGTCGTAGAAACTATTTTAAAGCAAAAAGGCCGACCTTTTATGTGGCGAACGGGCCATTCCTTCTTAAAGAAAAAAAATCAAGAAATCGGCGCGGCTTTTATCGGCGAACTCTCTGGCCACTTCTTCTTCTCGGCTGATTTCTATAATCATGACGACGGTTGTTACTCTACCCTAAGATTATTAAGCTATTTGGCGCGCACCAACCAATCACTAGCACAAGCTATTCATAATCTACCTCTTTATATTTCCAGCCCCGAAATAAAAATAGGCGCCGCCGATAATCTTAAGGTAGAATTAATTAAACAAATTTCCATCAATTTAAAAACTGATTTTCCTCAAGCGGAAATTATCGACGATGACCGCGCTGGCGATGGCGTTCGTTTAGAGTTAGCCGATGCTATGCTCGTCATCCGTTATTCACAAAACGGCCCGTATATCACCATTAAATTCGAGGCTAAAGAAAATAAACGTTACCAAGAGCTCAAACAATATCTTTATAAATTATTACATAGTTTCCCTACCGTAGACTGGAATTTTGGCGTTAATGTCGATAGCCTAACTTAATAGTTTAATTCCTTGCCTTTATCTACAAAAAGTAGACATTAAAGATGTCTACTTTTTTAGTTTCCCCTATTTATAGACCAACCAATTTTTTCTCTTATTTCCTCTCGACTTCAATAGTACATTTGTTAACTAAGGCCGCTAAGGCGCCAACCGCCGCTAAAATCGGGGCCACGAGCGCTCCGACAAAAGCGAAGGTAACTGGTATTTCCACCATTACCTTCCCCTTCTCGTTTTTAATAATAATCCGTTGGACATTTCCCTCTTTAATTAACTCTTTAACCTTTTTTAAAACATCGTGGCTGTAAACCTTAAATTCCTCCCGGCCAGATTTTGCTTTAGCTTTTTTGATCATAAATTTAAAATTAATTATTAAACTAACTAATAATTATTTAGACGAACGATGCCGACGCTGATAAATTTGTTTGGATTTTCTGGTAACCGCTAAAAGCGTTAATACCGCGATATAGGCCGAAACAACCGCGCTCGGCAGATGATAGGACTTAATCTGAAAAATATCTGGAATAATCAAACTAAAAACCAGGATGGACCAAATAATAACAAAAACTTCTCCAGGATGTTTTTCACTATGCTGGTCATACCAGCGCTCGAATTCTTTATTACTAACATAAATAGCTAAAACCCCGATATAAATCATCGAAACAACGTCTAAGACAGCACTCCCCGAACTGTCCCCTAAAAAATCATAAATGATTAGCGACCAAAATAAAAGCGACCAGAAATTAATTAAATAACGCCAGAAAGTGAAATTAGTTAATAATGATTTTTTAGCCATAGCTTATTTTTATACTAGGGTGCCTACTGGGAATCGGACCCAGGCTAGCGGGACCACAACCCGCCGTTCTAC
>JAVHRV010000017.1:0-1140 GCA_036171815.1 Patescibacteria group bacterium | reverse complement strand
CCAATTAGAATTAAAGAGCGAATAATTGAACTGCGCAAAGAGAATAAATTATGCGTGATTAGTCCTGGATATACTGAACCAGTAGGCATAAGGGAAATTAATCAGAGATATTCCCAATTTAAAGCAGCCATGCTATTTTAAATTCATAATATCTCCAATCAAATCTATGTCAGAAACTAGTTCAGTAGCAGTTAAAGCTGCTCCAAGGAAGAAAAAGAATAACTACACTGGTCAGTTTAAGCTCGACAGAGCTCTCGAAGCCGTTCGAACCAACAACATTGTCGAGATTGCCCGTAAGTATAATCTCAATCCCAATCTTCTCTATATCTGGCGTGATCAGCTAATTAAGCGCGGAGCGACAGTTTTTGAAAATGCTCCCGATAGTGAAGTTAAAGAACTAAAATCCAAAGTTGGACGATTAGAACAGATGATCGGTAAAAAAGAAGTGGAACTAAATCTGCTAAAAAATTTTTCAGATTTTTACTCATCCCGAAATCAACCATAGTGGAGTTTGCTCGAGCGCAAGTCGCCTTGGGCCTATTCAGCATTAACCGCATCTGTCAGCTTAGCGCATATCCAAGAATACCTACTATAACCACATTCATCCCGATGATCGATTTATCGATAAATTTCAGCACCTTAAAACTAAAGTCAGGAAGATTATCAAAGATAATAGCGCCTATGGAGTCAAACGAATTCAAAGGGCACCATTAGACATCTACAAAATAGAGATAGGTCGTGATGCTCTGGGTCGACTACTTAAACTCTGGAGTCTGGGCTTGGCGCGCAAACTGCGCACTTCAAAAAAGAGTGTTGTTAAAGAAATTCTAGAGGGGCTAGCTAATAGAGTTAATCTGCTCATTAGAACTAAAATAACCGAACCATTTCAGACTATTAGTTCAGATATGACCGAGATTATCTATAACCATGGCAAGAATAAGGCCTATTTATCCGTGCATAAAGACGTGTTTGGTCAATTAGTTTATGGTCATTCTTTAGGACACACCATGGAGGCAAATAGTCATCGCCTCCTTTAAACAGGCTATTTTCACTATTAAAAAACCAACCACCATAAAACTGCCAAACGGCCTCCGTGTCCTTTTAATCCCGATCCAACAACAATTAACCGCGACTGCGCTT
>JAVHRV010000016.1:0-1145 GCA_036171815.1 Patescibacteria group bacterium | reverse complement strand
GCAATTTATTATATCGAACTCAACCGTTTAGGCGCCGATATTATGCTCCATGATCCTCACCGCGTGACTGTCACTGGCCCGACCGAATTAAAACCGAATGAAATAGTCTGCCCGCCCGCGCTCCGACCGTCAATTAATATTTTAATCGCTATGCTGGCCGCTAAAGGACAATCAATCCTGAGAAACTCTTATTCTATCGATCGCGGTTACGAAAACTTATACGAACGCCTTAATAATGTCGGGGCGGAAATAATTACTCTCGACCGTTAATCTATGTCTAAAAAAACCCGCGATTATATCTTCTGGATATTTTCCGTTATTTTTTTGCTCGGCACAATTTTTGTCTCTCTTTATGCTTCTGGTTATAAATTGAATTTAAGCTGGCCCTTAACCTTCAACCGCCTCTTACTTAAAACCGGCATGATTAGTATCGAGACGGAACCGCGCGGCGCGACTATTTTCCTAAACGGTACCCGCCAAAAAAATTTTTCTTTAAATCCTTTAAATAAAGAATACCTTACTACGCCGGCTAAAGTTAAAAATGTCAGCCCCGGAGAATATGATTTACGGCTAGAGCTAGACGGCTACTGGCCGCTTACCAAAAAAATTAGTATTTACTCCGGACAAACTACCTTTGCCGAAAACATCAATCTCTTTCGATCGGATCTGCCCCTCCTAATTAGCAATTCGCCAATTAGCAAATTAGAATTAAGCTCGAGCGGCCGCTACCTTTTTATCGCTGCCCAGTCGAAAATAATAAATCTAAAAAATAATGAAACTCAAGATTTAAGCGGCGCGAACGCTGACAGTTACTGGCTCAAGAACGAAGATAAACTAATTAGCGACGGACAAATTTTTACACCCGGCGCGCGCGAGAGCCTTAACTATGAACAAACCATCGGCCTGGAAGCCAAGAATTGGTACTATGCGGCCGAAGAAAAACGTCTCTATTATCAAAATAATGATTTAATAAGCCGTTTCGATTTGTCTAGTCAGCGCAATTCACTTATCATCAGCGGTCACGACTACTCTGCTTACCAGCCCGCCGGACAGACGCTGTTTTTAATTGAAAACCAACCCGGTCAAACCAAGCTCCAAAAATATTCTTTAACCGACCAAAAAATAGAACAAGAAATATATTTGCC
>JAVHRV010000015.1:0-5521 GCA_036171815.1 Patescibacteria group bacterium | reverse complement strand
TTTTTTTTACCTTTTTTTATCTCGGGCACGACCTTCCCTCGCCAAAACGGAATACCTCGCGCGACCACGTCTTTTAAACTTTCCGTTTCGGGAACGGGGATATTTTGATAACGCGCTTCTTTTTTCTGGTTATATTTATTAGTCGCTTCAATCTTCGGCGGACGAATATCATAACTACGTCGCCAGATCAAAACTTGTTTCTCGCCAAATTTTTCAACCATCTGCTGTTTATTTAAACCCTGTAGATTTCCATAATGCCGCTCATTCAAACGCCAATCAACAATAACCGGGATTTTTGACGACTGGAGTTCGCCTAAAAGTAACCGGAGAGTTCGCGCCGCCCTCTTTAGTAAAGAAGTAAAGGCTAAATCAAAACTCAGCTTATTTTTTCTGATTGTCCGACCGGCCGCCCGAGCTTCTCTAACCCCCTGCGGGCTTAAATTAACGTCTGTCCAACCGGTAAATAAACCTTTTTTATTCCAAAGGCTTTCGCCGTGTCTAATTAAAATAATTTTATACATAATTCCTTAATTTCTCTCTTAGTAAAGCGGCCATTCCTTTAATAAATATCCGGGCAACTGTCTTAAATTATACCATAATATTTTTCCGCGCTCAATAAAAGCAAAAAAAAGCTAATTAATAAAATTGACGATAAAAGTTTAAAAATGATAGTATAATCTAGAGCTTAATCGATAATCATATTGGAGAACCAATTAAGCAACAATTTAAAAAAATAGGCGTGGAAGCGGGTCTCTTAACGATAAAATCGCTAAACTTTCTGGGGCGCTTATCACTTAAATTATTCCGACTGAATGCCGGGTTTTTTCGTTTTCTATTTGGGAACCTGATTTTTAAATTATTAGCTAAAATATATTATGGGGTGTTCCGTCTCAAAAAAAGTGACTTAACTAGCCGCGCCTCTCAGGAACTGCTTCGTAATCAATTAGCCTATTTATTTATTGTCCTACTCAGCTTAGGCTTCATTTTAAAAAATTTAATTAGTCCTGATCAGCCAGGCGATCGGGAAGCGAAAATTTCTCAAACTATCATGGCTAATTTAGTACCAGCCGAATTTGGCGCTTTACCGGACGAACAATTAATAGAAGAAACTTTTAATTTAAACAATTCCCTTATCCCGGATAAGGAAAAATATTTAGACGACTCTTGTACTTTAGATAAACAAAACAATTTAGTGAGTAGCAACGGCGAACAAACGAGTGAAGAAGAAGATCTTTTGACCTTCAACGATACCGGGGATTTAATTTTTAAACCAATTATTACCGAGACTACCGAAGAGGCGGGAGAAAACCCTGTTTTATCACAACGAACCGCCATAATTTATTATCTTGTCCAAAATGGCGACACAATCAGTTCGATTGCTAGTCGTTTTGGTCTTACTATCAATACGATTCTTTGGGCGAACGACCTTAATTCTCTGGGTCGCATCCGAGCGGGAGATAAATTAACTATTCTCCCTTATAGCGGTATTTTATACACTGTTAAATCCGGAGATACCCTATCTAAAATTGCCAAACGCTACGGCGTTGATACTAATAAAATATTAGCTTGTAATAATTTAGGTGCTAGTTTAAAAATCGGCGAAAAAATTGTTGTTCCAGGAGCCAAAAAAATTAGCGAAGCCATAACCACCAGTGGCCGCTCTAATAGTTACACCGGCTTATCGGCTATCCGCGATTTAATTAAAACTCCGGCGGCAAAAACAAGCGGCGGCAAGATGACCTGGCCAACCGTCGGCTATCGCATTACTCAATATTTCTCCTGGCGCCATAACGGTGTCGATATCGCTAATAAAGTGGGTACGCCGATTTACGCGGCTGATTCCGGGGTAGTGGAAATCGCCCGCGGCGGCTACAATGGCGGTTATGGTAATACTGTTGTCATAAATCACGGCGGCGGCAAAAAAACTCGTTATGGTCACGCTTCAAAACTGTTCGTCCGAGTAGGCCAAGAAGTAGAAAAAGGAGAAAATATCGCCGCTATGGGATCGACTGGTCGCTCGACTGGATCGCATCTCCATTTTGAAATATTAATTAATGGCGCTAGATATAACCCGCTTAATTATACAAGATAAACTATTTAAATAATATTAAGATAATATGTGGTACATCATCATCGGCTTATCAGCCCTAACGACCGGCGGCTTTCTCGTTATAAAAACCGAATGGTTCCTTAATAATTTTGGACGAATCGCCTGGTTTGAGGACAAGCTCGGCGTTGAGGGGGGCTCTCGTTTCGGCTATAAATTAGTCGGCTTAATTTTCTTAATAATCGGCTTAATCGCTATAACCGGTAACGGCGAATCTTTCCTGTTTTGGCTTACTAGTCCGTTCACGCGCTACACGCCTAAATAGCAACTTGCTAAAATATAAAATATCATCTAATATTTTTGTTAGACTTAAAATTATATTAAGAGGGCCCCTAGCTCAGTCTGGTTAGAGCACCTGCTTTGCAAGCAGGGGGTCAAGGGTTCGAATCCCTTGGGGTCCACTAATAAAAAAGGCTCGACATCTAAAATTATTATGAATTTCTCAGTCCTAAACTGGAATATTGAGGGGACAAAATATTACACAAGCACTAGTTTAAATAAAGTAACTCCCAGCCTAGAAAAATCCAGCGCCGATATTTTTTGTTTGCAAGAAGCGCAAGAACTTAAAGAAAAATTATCAAATTTTAATAAGTTACAACAACTTAATCACGTTCTTCCGGCGGACGAAGATAATCGAAATATAATCCTAAGTAAATTCCCAATTATCTCTAGCGGCGAACTAGCCTTTCCGCCGCTTACTAATAAACCGCTAGAAAAAGCTCTCTGGGCGGAGATAGCTATTGAGACAAAAACTCTTAAAATTTACAATTGCCACTTTGAAATCATCGCTGTCGGGCCGCAACAAAGGGCCGCTCAACTAGCGGTCGTCTTAGCCGACGCTAAAAAACATATCGGCCCAGTGATTATCTGCGGCGATTTGAATACGACTATCCCGGCAGCCGGCCTGGGACGAAAATTTGTGCAGTGGTTTCATAAAGAAACCGACGCCAGTCTTATTCTGGACGGTCACTGTTCCCCACTAGACGAAAGATATTCTTTCGTTAAAATCGCTGAGCGAGAGGGATTTCGCGAAGCGCTCGATATTTCTCAAGCGACTTGGTGCATTAAACCCGGCCACTTGGAAATATTTAACCTTAAACTAGATTGGTTTTTCGTGCGGGACCTAAAAACGCCTAAAATTTCTCTAGGCGCTTATATTTCCGATCACCGTTCAATTTTAGCGGAATTCTCTACTCCTCAAAACTAGGCCGCGAGCTCGATAATCTCATCTAATAATTCCGTATAGCTCCGCCCGCTATTCATCATTAATTTAGGAAACATCGATATATCCGTAAAGCCTGGCAAAGTATTAATCTCGCTAATATAAATCTTATTTCGAGAAACAAAAAAATCGACGCGCGCGAAGCCTCGACAAGCCATTAAACGATAAATTCGCTCCGCCAGCGTTCTAATTTCTTTAATTAAAGGCTGATCTAAACGAGCCGGAATCACGACTTTTGCTTCACCCCGCTTATATTTATCATCATAATCATAAAATTCTTTGGCTAATTTTAATTCGCCGGGCTGAGAGACAACTAATTTGTTGTTGCCCACAACCGCCACCTCAATTTCTTGAGGCTGAACGAGTCCTTCTTCAATTAAAATTTTAGAATCATGCTTTAAAGCCTCTTGGATAGCTAATGCTAATTTATTTATTTTAGTAACGGCCGTAATCCCGACTGATGAACCGGAATTAGCCGGTTTTACGTAAATCGGCAATTTAAATTTACTGCTAATTTCTGCCTTAAATTTTTTTATTTCCGCCGCGCTATGGCTAGCGAAATCTAAGTAAGTATACTTAACTTGCTGGTAACCGCGCGCGGCGATTAAATCTTTAAAAATCGCCTTATCCATACAAAGAGCGGAACTTAAGACCTGACAACCGCAATATTTAATATTTTGGCTCACCAAGATTGCTTGTAGAACCCCGTCTTCCCCGTAACGCCCGTGAGTCATTAGTAAAGCAATATCAAATAATTTGGCAAAATCTTCAATGACTATTTTCTGGCGAAAACCCGATTTCAAATCTGCTAAATTTTTTACCAAATAAAAACGGCGATCTGATTTCTGCCAATAAATCAACACTAATTTATAACGCCGATAATTAAAATACTGCACCACATTTTTAGCGGACATGATAGAGACCGCTGCTTCGTTGCTCAGACCGCCAAAAAATAAGCCAATTTTTTTCATATCTTTTATAATATTAGATATTCTATCAGGAAAGGAACTCTAATTCAAACCAAACAAAGATAAAACCAGCGTTTTCGTTAAAAGCGACTCCTCAAAAGTCGTTTTTTTATTTATTTTTTACTCATTACTAATCTTTGCTTTCTACCCGTTAAAAATGATAAAATTAATTCATGTCCAAAACTAAACCAAAATTAATCATTATTGACGGCAATGCTCTAATCCATCGCAGTTTTCACGCTTTACCGCCAACCCTCCGGACGAAAAACGGCTTATTAGTCAATGCCGTTTACGGCTTCACCTCCTTTCTTTTAAAGGCTCTTGGCGAATTTAAACCAGAATATGTAGTTTTAACTTTAGATAAAAAAGATCCGACTTTTCGCCACGAAACTTATAGTGACTATAAGGCCACTCGCGTCAAGGCGCCGGATGAATTATATGAACAAATCCCTCTGGTTAAAAAAGTGGCCACGGCTTTCAATATTCCAATTTTTGAATTAAGCGGCTATGAAGCGGACGACCTAATCGGCACAATTTGTGAACAAACTAAACCCGAAAAAAACCTGGAAAAAATAATTATTACCGGCGACTTAGACACTCTACAACTCGTTAATGAAAAAACTAAAGTTTATACAATGAGCCGCGGTCTTTCTGACAGCGTTCTTTACGGCCCCGAACAAATTCGCGCTCGCTACGGGCTTCGACCGGATCAAATTATCGACTATAAAGCTCTCCGCGGCGACCCGAGCGATAATATTCCCGGCGTCAAAGGCATCGGCGAAAAAACGGCGAGCGAACTCCTAATTGAATTTGAAAATTTAGCCGGTGTTTATAAGGCGGTAAAAAATAAAAATCAAAAAATAAAAAATCGAATACTGGAACTATTAAAGGAACATCAAGCTAACGCTTATTTAAGTCAAGATTTAGCCACCATTCGTCTTAACGTCCCTCTTAAATTTTCTTTAACCGACATCAAATTCTCTAATTTTCAATTAGAGACCGTCCTAACTTTATTTAGCGAATTAGAATTTAAATCCTTACTAAATAAAGTCAAAGATGTCCGTGATAATCTGAACCAGGCCGCCGATCAAAAAAATCCCAACCCGACTAATCTAGTAACGCGCGACAAAAATTCGACCGATCCGATAATAGTGCCGTCCGGCCAAGCCAAGTTTAACCGTAATGCGAAAGATTTTAATTATCAATTAATCGATTTCACTGCCG
>JAVHRV010000014.1:0-5587 GCA_036171815.1 Patescibacteria group bacterium | reverse complement strand
GTAAAATTAGAGAGCTATACGAAAATATGCCGATTGTTGCTCTGTCGACTTTGGCATCAAAAGAGGAATGTTTGACAGCTGGGGCGACGGATTATTTTCAAAAGCCAACCGACAATCTTATTTCTAAATTAGTGGAAAAAATTAAAACTTTCATCAAAACTGACGTTTGGCCGGTGTAACCATTAAACCCTATTTTAGATAATAACCCAGTAAAATTTACTGGGTTATTTTTAATTATAGTAATTATGCCTACGGTAGATAATTTTCCGGATCGACCGGCAGGCCATTTAAACGTACTTCGAAATGAAGATGGGGGCCAGTAGTAAATGGTCCCGAACCAGCGCCACCCGGCATGCCGCCGGTGCGACCGATTATTTGGCCACGCGTGACATATTGATCGGCGATAACATAAGCGGCCGAGACGTGTCCGTAAACAGTCGCTAAACCATCCCCATGGATAAGCATAATATAAGCATATCGGCTGCTACCATCAAATTTTACTTTAGCTACGTATCCGTCCGCCGCGGCGCTAATCGCTGTTCCCTGTTTAGCTCGAATATCAACGGCGGAGTGTTCGCCGATCAGTCGGCGATAAGGATAATCCGGATCATGGAAGCGGGCGACAATAGTATTAACTGGTACGGGCCAGGCGATCGTATTATTACCGTTATTTAAACGATTCCTCTCCTTCTCTGACATTTTTTTTCGGATCAACTGTTCCGCATTAGCAATATCGGTTTCCGCTTGTTGCTGTTCCCTTTTCGCGCGTTGTAAAAGATTTTGATATTCTTGTTCCGAAGAGCGAGTCTCTTCTAATAAGTAATTTTTATTTTTTTGTTCATAACTTAAATTATCCTGTTTGTCTTCTAATTGTTTTTTTAAATCTAAAAATTCTTGATTTTTTTGATCAAGACTGAGTTTGTTTTGGTCTAGCTCCTTTTTGTTGTTTCGGAGTTCGGCGACACTATTACCAATTTCTTGGTTTGTCTCTTCCAAATATTTTACTTGGTTTAAAAAATCTGATAATGAATTATTGAGCAGTAACATCTCTAGCGAGGATACTTGGTCCTGCTTATACATTGATTGCAACAAATTACCGATATGTTGCTTCTGGTTCTCGATTTTTTTATCGGTGTTGTTGCTGTCAATCTCGATTTTTTTTATTTCGAGGCCAAGTTTATCTATTTCTAAATTAACGCTATCGATATCTAGATTAGCCTGAGCTAGTCGATCTTCGATAATTGATAATTGGTTGCTTAAATTAAGACGATCTTGTTTTTTTAAGTTAATCTGTTCTTGATAAGCGCGTTGCTTAGAACGAATTATTTCTAATTGTTTTTTTTGATTTTGGATTTTAATGTTTAAATCATCAATTTCTTTATCCGGACTGTTATAAGCGCTATAAACTAGAGGCGCTAGGTAAAATATCGCCGCTAGGAGTATTAGTAAGAGACTTGTTTTAACTAATTTTTTTATCATGTCTTTATAATTTATTGCATTATAACATATTTTGTAATTTTTGTAAATTATTGTTTTTCATAAATTATACTAGACAGATCTTTAATGACATTTTTCATGAGATTAAAATCATCGCCTCTGGTCATAATACAAAGCAAGTAATGGCGGCTGGTTTTATAGATTATTCCACAGTCATGAAGTTGTTTACCCTCTGGCAAGCCTCTTTCTCCAAATTTATGGGCGATCGGGACATTCGGGGGTATTCCCGCGACTAGGCCGCTGTAGTAATTGGTTCTGGTTAGTAGAGTCAAAGCCTTTTCCGACATTTCCCGATTTAGATATGAGGCGTTATATAAAATTCTAAAAAATAAAGAGTAGGTTTTGACGGTCATGAAATTTTCACTATTACCGCTGAGAGGATTAGCTAAATTTAAATCGGAGTAGACATTGTCTAAGATTTTGGTGGGGCAATTTTGAATTAAGCTATTAGCGGCAATATTGTCAGAATATTCAATCATATATTCCAGTAATTCGTTAACGGTATATTCGTTGCCGATCTGGACTCGTTTTAAAGGAATAATATTTTGGCTGATGTCCGATATGTTGTCTGTTTGATTAATGGTTATTTTTTTATTAAAAATACCCGGATCTTTTTCGGCGATTTTTAAATAAGCAATGAGAATCGGAACTTTTAATAGACTGGAAGGCGAAAATTTTTGGTCGCCATTTATATTTATCCAGGGGCCATTGTTAAGGTCGCGATAATATAAAGAAGCATTTTTAATTTCTCGCTGGCTAATCCGTTTATTAATTAGATTCTGCAGTTCATTTTCTAAAGCCGATGCTTGGTTATTACCGACACTTTCGTTGCATTCCAAGAGAGGGCTGATGAGGCGGAAGCCTAGCTGGCGATTGCCATCAGAATCCGTATTTATTTTTTTTGGCGCTAGAAAGATTAGTCCGGTTATGAGTCCGAAACCAAAAATTAGGAAAATTAATAAATATTTTTTTAAATATTGCCGGTTTAAATATTTATAATTTAAAAATTTCGATAACATAAAATATGGAATATGGTTTAAATAAAACAGCGATTCAATCTATTTATTGATTCCAGTTTCCCTAGAGCGTCCGCTACTTCAAAGGGGCCTGGGCTATTTTTTAGTCCGGTTAAAGCGACTCGAAGCGGCCACAGATAATCGCCATTTTTTCGATCGCCGTCTTTTATCCAGGTAAGAATAATTTTTTCTAAGTTTTCTTTTTGCCAATCAGACGCCGCTATTTTTTCTAGTTCCCTTTTTATCTCCTGTAAATTAGCGCGCGCCACTTCTAGGGTTTGCGTCTTCCAAGATAATAGTTGCGGCTCGTAAAGCGGTAGAGAATATAAAAAATCGGTTAATTCGACTATTTCGCTTAATTTTTTTAAACGATCTTGGGCGAGGCTGACAAATTTTTCGAGTTGTCCTTCGCTAGTAATCGCTCGCCCGGCGGCGACTAAATAGGGTCGACATAAGGCGCTTAATTCTGGTAAAGGTTTTTGGCGCAGATAATAACCATTATAATAATCTAACTTTTCCGCGTCGAAAATGGCCGGACTGGCACCGAGACCGGCCAGTGAAAATTCTTTTTTTAATTCTGACAGCGACCACAGCTCTTGATCGCTTTTAGGATGCCAGCCGAGCAGGACGCAGAAATTAATAATTGCTTCCGGCAAATATCCTTTATCTTTATATTGTTCCACGAAAACATCGCCTTGTCGCTTACTCAGTTTTCCGCCCGTTTTATTAAGAATTAGGGGGAGATGAATAAATTTTGGTGGCGTCCAGCCGAAAGCTTCGTATAATAAAATATTTTTAGGATACGACGGCAACCATTCGTCACCTCGTGTAACGTGAGAAATAGCCATTAAATGATCATCGACGATATTAGCAAATTGATAAGTCGGAACGCCATCGGATTTTATTAAAACATGATCGTCTAAGTCAGCGGCGGGAAATTTGATTTCACCGCGTAGTTCGTCGTAGACGAGAACCTCGCCGGCCAGCGGCATTTTTTGGCGAACGACAAATGGTTCCCCGACTTTCAGGCGCCGTTCGACTTCTTCAGAATTTAACTCCCGGCAAGCGCGATCATAGCGGGGCGCCTGTTTTTGGGCGGTCTGGCCGTCGCGCATTTCTTTTAAACGTTCTTCACTACAGAAACAGCGATAGACCTTTTTTTCTTTAAGGAGTTGGTCGATTAATTTATGATAAATATTCAGACGTTCTCTTTGGACATAGGGGCCGTACTGGCCGCCCGTACCATAGCCTTCGTCGAATTCTACGCCAATCCATTTTAAAATGGCGATTAAACTCGTTCCCGCTCCCGCTACTTCCCTTTTTTGGTCAGTATCTTCTAGGCGTAAAATAAATTTTCCGCCCCAGCTTTTTGCTAAGAGGTAGCCGAAAAGGGCGGAGCGCAAATTACCGATATGTAAAAAACCGGTGGGCGACGGCGCGAAGCGTAAACGGATTTTATTCTTAGTGAAAAACATATTTTTAAAGTTTAGGTTTTTGCGTGTTTAATGATTTAAATTTATCTAGAAATATTTGCGCTGATTCTCGTCGGTGCGGGTGAACGGACTCGATTAATTGATCGGTTTCGACCCAGCGCCAGGCGGCATGATCCCAAAAGTTTATCTTAATATCTGGATCTTGCCCAGTAAATTCCGCTATATAGAGGCTCTGTTTTTGTCCTTTATAATTACGTTGATAGCGCCGTTGGCTGCCCTGGCCCCAAAAATCATAGCGACTGACATTTTCAAAAATAGCTTTAGTTTTAAATTTATTCGTGCCTAGCTCTTCCGCCATTTCCCGGGCGCCGGCGACTGCCACGGTCTGTCCGTCGCGGCCCCCTTGGGGTAATTGCCAATGGTTATGATTTTCTTCTCTTTGGACAATCGCAACTTTATAAATATTATCTTCTTTTTTATATAAGAAGCAGACGACATTTAATCGATATAAAAATCGGTTGATAAAACGCGCCCGGATTATTTTATATAAAAAGACTAGGGTCGCGTTATAAATTCGTTTTAAGCGGCGCGGTTGTTGAGCAAGACGCCATAACCATTCGAAGCCAGCTTGTCTTAAAAATTTAGGCGCGCGGCGGGCTTGGCCGCTAATAAAATCAAAAGCGCCGCCGACGCCGAGGGCTAATTTTACCGTCGTTAATTTTGTTAAGTTATGATAGATAATTTTTTCTTGGTAAGGTGAGCCGAAAGTAACGAAGAGTATTTGAGGCGCAAAATTATTTAAGTCCGTGATGGCGTCTGACGGCAGGGTTTGAGTGCGATCTAAATCTAAGACTAAGGTTAAGAGACCGGGGTATTTTTGCTGGAGAGCGGCGGTTAAAATTTGTTTATTTGATAAGCCGGCTCGCCAGTTTAGGATAGCTATTTTAAGGCCTCTATTTTTAGCCAATTCTAGTAAATCTAAAGTTAAGTCCGCTCCAGTCAGGCGCGGAATATTTTCGCCGTAAAAATGGCCGGCTAATTTTAAACCAAAACCATCGGCGATGGCCAGATCCGCTTTATTGAGAATATAAAATAATTCCTCGTCTTGATGAGAAGCGAGAATAATTTCGGGGTTAGGAGTGACTAAATAATGTTGTTCTTTTTGTTCGAGAAATTCCTCAATTTTTTTAGCTATTTCTGAGCGCTTTAAATCGCCAAGGTTTATTCCCAAAATATTGACCATATGTTATAATAATTCATATCTTGATTTTATTATACGCGCTAACTTTAGTCAATTAATTTTTTGGTATTTTTATGTCTAATTATAAAAAAATTACCGACCGGATTGAAGAATTAAAAATTGATAATCCTAAAACTCCGGCCTTATTGAAGTGGGCTCATATTATTAATGCCGGTAAGAATGAAATTGATTATCTTCGTAAAAATTATAAGTTTGATTTAGTTCATCTGAAAGTCGCCGCGGCCTCTGTTTCTTTCCAGCGTCCGATGATTTTTCGTGGGGCAGATTATCTTTGTTTGGTTCTGCATTTTCCCCTTTTTAAAAACGATAAAATAGTGGCGGCGGAGGTAGATTTTTTTGTCGGTCACGGTTTTTTGATTACGGTGAATAATAATAGTCTG
>JAVHRV010000013.1:0-1188 GCA_036171815.1 Patescibacteria group bacterium | reverse complement strand
AATGACCCCAGACCAAAATTCTATCCTTCCTACACCATAAGCGGAATGGACCATGGTATGGTTGTGGCTGGATTAATTGGAGCGATGGGTAACAACAATCAAGGAGTTATTGGTTTGGCCTGGAAGGTTAAAATATTGCCAATTCGCGTTCTTAATAATAAAGGAGAAGGAACTTTAGAAGCAGTCATTAAGGGCGTTGATTATGCCATAAAAAATAAAGCTGATATTATTAATTTTAGTTTTGTTGGTCCAAATTCTAGTGATCTTCTTTTTGATGTCATAAAAAAAGCCTGGGATGCCAATATTTTAATTGTTGCTGCCGCTGGAAATAATATAGAAAAAGGCGGGGACGATTTAGACAACGGATTTCTTTACCCCATTTGTTTAGACGCTAATTATAAAGAAAATATTATTTTAGGCGTCACCGCCACAGATAGATTAGATCAAAAATCAACCTTTGCTAATTATGGCAGTAAATGCGTTGACGTGGCTGCCCCGGGTTCAAAAGTTTATTCAACACTTTTTTATTATCCAAAATTAAATGATTTCAAGGATTCTTATGGTGGCTATTGGTCTGGAACATCAGTAGCCGCGCCCCTTGTGTCTGCTACAGCCGCCTTGATTAAATCTTTGAATCCGCTTATTTCAAATCGCGAAATCAGAAATATTATTTTAGAAACAACCACGCCGATTGATTATTTAGAAGCTAATGAAAAATACAGAAATAAGTTAGGAATAGGTTTGATTAATACAGAAAAGGCAGTGAAGGAAATGTATAAAAAAATGGTTGACATTCCGCGCTTCCAATATATTATTACGGCGCCGGGCAAGGGGCAAATGCCATTAGTGAGAATTTTCAGACCAAGTAGTGTGAAATATAGCGAATTTTTTGCTTTTGATAGTCGGTTTCGCGGCGGAATTAATATTGCTAGCGGTGACTTAGATGATGACGGAACCAAAGAAATTATTATTAGCGCTGGCCAGGGTGGCGGTCCACAAGTTAGGATTTTTAATAATAGCGGTGGCCTGAGAGATCAATTTTTTGCTTATGATCAAAAAATAAGAAATGGTATAAAAGTTGCTACCGGCGATGTAAATGGTGATGGTAAAAGTGAAATTATTATTGGTCCAGAGACCGGAAGTTTGCCAATTAAAGTCTTTGACCGGGGGGGCAGTCTTCTTTCAGAG
>JAVHRV010000012.1:0-1190 GCA_036171815.1 Patescibacteria group bacterium | reverse complement strand
TCCTAATAATTTACGCGATAAGAAGTATGGCGAAGCGCGGGTGGCTTTAGCCGGTCCTTTAGCTAATTTCTTAATTGCTCTATTTTTTGGTTTATTTTTAAGATTTTTTCCGATTTTTAATATAAATTTTGGCGGCTTTATCGTTGTGATAATTTATATTAATTTGGTTCTTATGATTTTTAATTTATTGCCAATTCCGCCGCTGGATGGCTCTAAGATTTTAGCGACCTTCTTGCCGGCCGATTTAAGAGAGCGCTACTTAAGCGCGGAGCGCCTTGGTTTTATTCTCGTTATTATTTTTGTGATGTTGGCCGGAGATTTAATTATTCCTTTAGTTGAGTTCTTATTTAAAGCGATAGTCGGCGCGTAGTAGCTTATGTTTAATTTTGGACAAAAAATTGAGAATAATTTGGCTGCTAATTCTGATCCTAAAGATCAACTTTTTTTAAAAGTAGAAGAACTTTTAGATCATTTTGAACAAGAGTTTGCGGAATTTAAAAAAACAGGAGAGTCGAAAGAGGAAACAAGACTTTTAATCAGTGGGGAATTATCCAAATTAGTAGATGAGTTGGTTAGTAACCTTTTAACTGAACCGACTGAAGATGGGGCTAAAAAGATGGCTAAAATGATAGCTAAAATTTGTTCTCAACCATATATTGGGTTTGGTGCTTGTGGTATTCATAAAATTTACGATCTTTTTGATGTAATGGATTGGACAAAATGGGGGTTAGATTCTGGCCAGACTGATAGCGGGTCTGAAGACATTATAGATAAAACAGACCGTATTAATTTGTTAGTAAGAGAAATTTTTTCTTTCTATAACCTTGATCCTCGGGTTATGATATCATCTTGGCGTGCTAGTACTTTTCCTGATTCTGATAATGAATATGAGAAAGAGCATGGTCTTAAACCGGAACAACAGAAGAAATTAGTTAGGGATAATTTAGCAGCGTTATTTGGTTTAGAGTATGATAGGCCGGGGAGCACCTCAGTATTGTTAAAAGAATATGGTTTGGCTAATTTTGCTCGTTATCCAGAGTATTTATTATGTGCGCAGTATGATTCTAGAGATGACGATAGTTTGCCTTATGGCGCTGTTATCTCTTCTGAGAATGATTATAATGGAACTTCTTATAGTAATGAAGATACTTGGGATAACTTATTTAGAAATTTAACTTGGGATGAATCAG
>JAVHRV010000011.1:0-1197 GCA_036171815.1 Patescibacteria group bacterium | reverse complement strand
ACCCACGAATGGCAGTTTTGCAAACTGCAGCGTTAGACCACTTCGCCATCAAGCCATAATGGATTTTATTTGATTCGCTTTTATTTGGGTATTTGAATTTTAACCTATCTTATTTGAGTTGTAAACTAGCGTCAACTCGCAGTCGTTTGTAAGTAATTAGTTTATTGTATTTCAGGATATGAGCAGCGGCAGCGGCAATCATGGCGGCGTTATCAGTAGTGTATTCATGATTTGGTATTAGGAGCTCTATATTATTTAGTTTATTTTTAACCGCCATGGTCATTTGAGAGCGCAATTCTCGATTAGCGCTAACCCCACCAGCCAGCATAACAGTTTTAGCTTTATATTTTTTAGCCCCTTTAATAGTTTTATGTATTAGAACCTCAATAATCGCTTGTTGTATTTCATAACAATATTCGGGAATTCTTTTTTGCCAATTTTTATCTTTTTTAATTTGATATAAGATCGCTGTTTTTAGGCCAGAAAAAGAAAAGTCAAAGTCTGGGGAATTAAGCATTGGTCGAGGTAGACTAATTGGCAGAAATTTAGTCGATTTTTTATCATTCGGGCCAGTATTTTTTAGTCGTTCTGTATATTTATTAGCATAATTAGAAATAATTGGTCCGCCTGGGTAGCTCAAGCCGAGCATTTTCGCCGCTTTATCATAAGCTTCGCCAGCGGCGTCATCACGCGTTTCGCCAATTATTTTTATTTTACCGGTTTTAGACATGGTTAACAGGATAGTATGTCCGCCGGAAACGGTAAGAATAAGCGCCGGAAATTTAATCGGTGATTGACGGTTAATAAAATTAGAATAAATATGTCCGGCGATATGATTAACTTCAACAATCGGTTTATCCCAGGCCAAAGACAGTGTTCGAGCAGTTTCTACCCCAGTGATTAAAGAGGTTATTAAGCCGGGCCCCTTGGTAACGGCAATTGCGTTTATTTGTTTAAAATTTATCTTAGCAGTTTCGAGCGCTTCATTAATAACCGGTAGAATATTTAAAACATGTTCGCGCGCCGCTACTTCCGGGATAACGCCGCCATATTTTTTGTGTATTTCAATTTGTGAAGAAATAATATTAGACAATACTCCGGTATAGCCAGTTTTTTTGTCGTATTTAATTACTGCGGCAGCGCTTTCGTCGCAACTTGTTTCTATCCCTAATATATACATATATATGTATTGTAGAG
>JAVHRV010000010.1:0-1228 GCA_036171815.1 Patescibacteria group bacterium | reverse complement strand
CCATTTGCTATCGTTGCGACACGGCTATTGAGCCTTTACCGTCTAAACAGTGGTTTATTAATGTGGATAAGAAACTTGATCGTTTGGGTGGATTATCCATTAAAGAAAAGGCGCTGGCAGCGGCGGCGACTAAAAAAATTGAGTTTATTCCAGAACGGTTTAATAAAAGTTATAGCGATTGGATGAATAATTTACATGATTGGTGCATTTCTCGGCAACTTTGGTTTGGCCATCAAATCCCAGTTTGGTACCAAGGAGAAGAAATTTTCGTGGGTGACCAAGCGCCTAACGGCGGAGGCTGGGTCCAAGACCCGGATACTTTAGATACTTGGTTTTCCTCGGGGATGTGGAGTTTTTCGACTTTAGATTGGCCAGCGACTTTTACCGATCAGAACAAAATTGGTGATTTAAAGAATTTCCATCCGACCCAAGTTTTAGAAACTGGTTATGAAATTTTGACTCTTTGGGTATCGCGGATGATTATGATGTCATTTTTTGCTCTTAATGAAATACCCTTTGAAAAAGTTTATCTCCATGGCACCATTTTAGATAAAGATGGTAAGAAAATGTCCAAGTCTAAGGGTAATGGTGTAGATCCTTTAGAAGTAATTGGAAAATATGGGGCTGATTCTTTAAGGCTCGCCTTGTTAATGGGCTCTACTCCAGGCAACGATTCTCGTTATAGTGAAGATAAAGTCGCAGCGAAACGTAATTTTATTAATAAATTTTGGAATATTTCTAGATTTATTCTCGGCTCAGTCGACGAAAAGTTTTTTGCATCTTCGTTAGGAATTTGGCCGATCGTCAGGACTGAGGCGGATGCCTGGATTATCAAAGAACTGGACGATCTGATTAGGAGAACAACCGATCGTCTCCATAATTTTGAATTTTCTTTAGCGGCTGAGGATTTGTTTGATTTTACTTGGAATAAATTAGCGGACTGGTATTTAGAGATAGCGAAAATTGAAAAAGATAAGGAACAAATATTAATTTATGTTTTAAGGAATCTTTTGATTTTATGGCACCCTTTTATTCCTTATGTCACCGAAACTATCTGGGCTAGCTTTAATGATTCCTTGTTGATGGTGGCCAGGTGGCCGCAGCCGGATAATTCTTTGCGGGTTAGTGTAACTGATGATTTTAATTATCTGCAAGAGATCATCGTCGCTATCCGTAATGCGCGCAGTACTAACAAAATTGAGGCGTCCCAGAAACTCGGGGCCGTGAT
>JAVHRV010000009.1:0-5995 GCA_036171815.1 Patescibacteria group bacterium | reverse complement strand
GGGCAAAATCCCCATCCAATTATTAATAAGAATAAAAAAGAAAAAAGCTAAAACAATTGGTGCAAATTTTAAAGATCTTTGGCGGCTCCCGGTCACATCATCAAAGATTCCCAAGAAACCTTCGATAATCATTTCCAAGGTATTTTGCAAACCGGTCGGCACGGTTTTAATACTTCGTTTAACCGAAATGGCAATAATTAAAATAATTATCAAAGCTAAGCTAGAGGTCAGGAGGGCGTTGGTAAGCGGAAAATTACCGATGTGAGCAATCGGTTCAGCATATAAAGTATTTTCATGAATTAATTCCTCGGCCATGCTAATAATAATTATATTTTTTTATTTTTATTCTTTTCTGTTAAATAGGCCCGCTCGACTCGCTTAAATTCTTTAACCGCACTGAGCGCTAAACCAAACATGGAAATAAGAAAACAGCCAGCGATGGTGATTAAGAATAACCACGGTTCAGTGCCGAATTGGCGATCAAGCCACTGGCCAAAAAATAAACCAATGATGACCGGAAAAGCAATCCAGGCCGAAATATTGGCCATGACTCTGAGAGCTAAATTCCAAGAATCATTTTTCATATCTTTAACAGTTTTTTTATAGCGCAAAAAACCTTAAGTGTCAACCCTCTTATTTTTCTTAGCCGAGCTCAACTTTTAAGCTTAGATTCGAAAAAATGATCGCGCCGTTCCGGTAGTAATCTCCGCTACCTTTTCGATCTTTACTCCTCTTATATCCGCGATTCGATTAGCCACATATTGGACAAGAATTGGTTCATTACGCTGACCGCGATAAGGTTCGGGAGTCATGTATGGCGTATCAGTTTCAATCATCAAACGATCTAAAGGTATTTTTCTAATAACATCATCCCATTGCTTGCTAAAAGTAATTAAACCAGTAAAAGAGATAAGCAAACCTAATTTAAAATATTTCCAAGCTAAATCTTCATCTCCAGAAAAACAATGAATAACGCCCCAAGGACGATCACTCGGAATAAGCTGGCCATATTCCTTCTTAAATTCTTGTAAAATTAGAAGTAAGTCATCATGAGCTTGACGGCAGTGAATAATCGCCGGCAAATCCAGACTCCGGGCCAAAAGAAGCTGCTGGGCGAACACTTCTTGCTGTTTTTTCTTAAGAACGGGTAAATCTTTCGTAGGATCAAGATGATAATAGTCTAAGCCAATTTCCCCGATAGCAACTACTTTCTCGAATTTCGCGATCTTTTCATAGCTATCATAATCAAATTCCTCCTCGCGAGCGACAAATCCTGAGGGGTTACTATCCTCGCTAGTATCGACCAGACCACTTTCTAAATGAACCGGATGTAAACCAACTGCCGCATAAACGCCCCGCTCATATTTATTGGCGTAGTCGAGCGCCCGATTAGAAGTCCGTAGTTCTGAACCAACTAAAACCATCCAAGTATCATTATCTAAAGACCGACGAATAACCTCATCGGCATCATCTTTAAAAGCGGCGAAATTAACATGAGCATGAGTATCAATAAACATAAAAACTAATTTCAATAAATATCCTATCTAAAAGACGCGAGCAGCGCGTCTTTTATCCTATTCTATAAAATATTATTTAACTTGATCATTCGACGTTTGATTCGACTGGTCGCTAGGAGTGGCGGGAGCGGCCGGCGTCGCTGTTTTATCAGTTTCTACTACTTTCTCCATATTACATTTACACTTGCAATTAGGACCACATAATTTCTTGAACCATTTGCAAAAAATACACATAAAATTTACGAAATTAAGTAATTAAATTAACAAAATATCTTATATTTATTATAGCATTTAAACGGCAAAAGTCAATCTAATGTACTATATATCCAAATCCTCCAAAAGTTGCTGCTGTTTACGATTAAGCCCGGCCGGTATCTTCACGATAACCTTCACATACTGATCACCAATCCCGCGATTGTGAAGTTTCGGTACGCCCTTTTCTCTTAATTTAAAAATGGTACCGGATTGAGTCCCCTCTGGAATTTTTAGCTTTAAAGGTCCGTGGATAGTCTTAACTTCTATCTTATCGCCTAAAATCGCCTGCTTAACACTAATTGTCTCCTCGCTACGAATATCATAAGCCTCACGAACAAATTTACTATGTAGCTTAATTTTAACACGCAAATATAAGTCCCCGGCCGCTGATCCTTTCGCTCCGGCCTCTCCTTGACCGCTTAAACGAATAGATTCGCCATCATTAATTCCGGCCGGTATTTTAACCGTTAATTTAACCTGCTCACGACTAATTCCTCTCCCGTCACAATGCGTACAGGTTTGACTATAAGTTTTCCCTTCACCGTCACAATGAGTACAAGTAGTCTGAGTCTGAATATTACCTAAAATAGTCCGTTGAACTCGGGACACTCGTCCGGCGCCACCACAAATTTTACAAGTTTCAATTTTCGCTCCTGGTTCCGCCCCGTTTCCTTGGCAATGGCCACAAATAGTATTTTTTGGAAAACTAATTTCTTTTTCAGCGCCAAAAGCCGCCTCCATAAATTCCAAAGATATATTCATTTCTAAATCGCGACCGCGCGCTGGCCGTTTAGTTGAACGGTTAGACCCGCCGCCAAAACCGAAAATATCGCTAAAACCGCCGAACATATCGCCCAAATCACCAAAATCAAAATTTATGCCCTCGCCATTTTGAAAACCAGAAAAACCTTGCCGGCCGAAACCACCCGCCCCGCCAAAACCGCCTTGATTAAAAGCAGCCGCACCGAATTGATCATAACGCTGACGTTTTTCGGCATTGCCTAAAACCTGATAAGCCTCGTTAAGTTCTTTAAACTTTTCGGCATTACCACCTTTATCAGGATGATGTTCATGTGCTTTCTTGCGAAAAGCGGTTTTTATTTCGTCGGCGCCAGCTTTTTTGCTAACCCCTAATATATCGTAATAATCTTTAGGCATAATTATCCTCTTAGTCTCAGGTCTTAATAATTTTATTTTTAAATTTTATTATTTCGACAAATATCGGCATAAAACTGCGCCGAAGGCCGAGCCACTCTTTCAAAAGTCTGATAATTAACTTCATACAAACCAAACCGAGGCGCGAAACCGTGCGACCACTCAAAGTTATCAATGAGTGACCAATGGAAATAACCCTTAACCATAACGCCCTCATTAATAGCTCGAAAAGTGGAGCGCAAAATTTCCTGAATATACCAAGAACGGTGTTGATCACCCTTATCGGCTAAGCCATTTTCTGTTATGTAGATAGGTAAATTATATTTTTTTAAATCTTTTAATAAATAATAAATTCCTTCTGGATGCAAGCCCCACTGTAAATCCGATCTTTTATCATAGTTATAAGAACGGTTAAAGCCATAGTTAATTAAATTATGAAAATAATAATTAAGGCCAATGAAATCCTGATGATTTTTAATTTTATTTAAAAAACGAAAATTCCACCACCAATCCGCTAAAAATTTTAAAGCCCGATTCACTAAAAAATTATTAGCGGCTTCAAAATAAATATTATGCTTAGCAATACCGACTCGATTATTATTATCAATGTTCTTAATAAGCTGGTAGGCTAAACGATGCGCGGCCACCAAATTATTAAGAACTCGCCAGGCGACCAGAGGATTCTTCTTTTGTGGCGGCCACTCGCCGGCTAAATAACTTTGTGAAGTATAAACTAGTGGCTCATTCAGAGTGATCCAAAAATTTACTTCCGAATTAAGATAAGACGCGGTTTTTTCTACGAACTTAGTAAAGGCTAAAATAGTATCTTTACTTTCCCAACCACCCCTATCTTTTAGCCAAAGCGGCAGCGGCCAATGCCAAAGAGTTACAAAGGGCTCAATCTTATTGGCTCGCAACTTTTTGATAAACTCCAAGTAATACGCTAAAGCTTCTTCATTAAACTTTCCTTCTACCGGCTCAATCCGCGACCAATCAACTGAAAAACGATAAGCATTAACGCCCAACTCTTTAAGACAAGCAATATCGGCATTATTTTCTAAATAAGAATTAGCCGCCGCGCCAGAGATAAAATCCTGTGGGTCTACTTGCTTCTTCTCTAACTCTTTTAAACGCCGCGCCGAAGTCTCCCACTCGGACCAATCGTTAACTAACCCGCCTTCAATCTGATGGGCGGACGTCGCACAGCCCCAAAAAAATTGGGGCGGAAAAATTAAAGTTTGGTTTTGTATTTCCATCGGCGCTTCTAAAATAACTAACTTATTTTTTCTCTTCTACTTCTCCTTCAACGACGTTGTCGTCTTTCTTCTCAGCGCCCGTCGCGCCGGCCGCTCCGGCTTCAGCGCCAGCACTTGAGGTCTCAGCGCCCGCCGGTCCTGTTCCTGAAGCACCAGCACCGGGCTGTTGATACATCGCCGCGCCAATTCTTTGCGCGATCGTATTTATCTCTTCCATTTTCTTTTTTATCTCCTCAAGATTACCGGATTCTTTAGCTTTCTTAAGTTCTGTATTCTTGTCTTCTAATTCTTTTTTGTCTTCCGGCTTCATCTTATCTCCTGATTCTTTAATCATCTTTTCCATAGTAAAGCTAACCGCGTCCGCTTGGTTCTTGGTTTCCGCCTCTTCTTTTTTCTTTTTATCCTCTTCGGCGTGTAATTCAGCTTCTTTTTTCATCTTTTCAATTTCTTCTTTAGACAAACCGGAAGAAGCGGTAATCGCAATTTTTTGTTGTTTATTAGTCGCCTTATCGGTCGCTGAAACATTTAAAATACCATTAGCATCTAAATCAAATTTAACTTCAATCTGAGGAATACCGCGGGGCGCGGACGGAATACCGTCTAAAGTAAAATGCCCTAAAGTTTTATTATCATGCGCCATCGGCCGTTCCCCTTGGACAATATGAATTTCTACTGCCGTCTGACCATCGGCCGCGGTAGAAAATATCTGTGACTTAGATGTTGGGATAGTAGTATTTCTCTCAATGATCGGAGTCGCCACACTACCTAAAGTCTCAATGCCTAGAGTAAGTGGCGTCACGTCTAATAATAAAACGTCTTTAACGTCCCCTTGCAGGACACCGGCTTGTACCGCCGCCCCGAGCGCGACGACTTCATCGGGATTAACACTTAAATTAGGCTCCTTACCAAAAAATTCTTTAACCTTCTGAAGGACTAAAGGCATGCGCGTCATCCCGCCGACCATTAACACCTCGTTAATTTCACTTAACTGAAAACCCGAATCAGCCAGCGCCTTCTTACAAGGCTCAACCGTCTTGTCAACGAGATCTACAACCAAAGCCTCTAATTTAGCGCGCGACATTTTCATGACTAAATGTTTTGGACCATTAGCATCAGTCGTAATAAACGGCTGATTAATTTCTGTTTCTTGGGCGGTCGATAACTCAATCTTCGCTTTCTCCGCTGACTCTTTAATGCGTTGAAGCGCTAAAGTATCTTTGGATAAATCGATCCCCTGATCTTTTTTAAATTCTTCTAGAATCCAAGTAATAATCCGCTGATCGAAATCCTCGCCGCCCAGATGCGTGTCGCCGTTAGTTGATTTAACCTCAACGGTATCGGCAGAAATATCCAAAACCGAAACATCAAAAGTCCCGCCACCTAAATCATAGACGACAATTTTCTGACCTTGTTTTTTGTCGAAACCATAAGCTAAAGCGGCCGCGGTCGGTTCGTTAATAATTCTTTTAACGTCTAAGCCCGCAATTAACCCGGCGTCTTTAGTCGCTTGGCGCTGGGAATCGTTGAAATAAGCAGGAACAGTGATAATCGCTTCGGTAATTTTTTCGCCCAATTTTGCTTCAGCATCCGCTTTTAATTTTGAAAGTATCATCGCTGAAATTTCCTGCGGCGTATAATCTTTAGCATCCATTTTTACTTTTACACCTTCTCCGGCTTGTAATATCTTATAAGGCGCAGTTTTTAAATCACGCTGGACTTCATCTTCGGAAAAATGACGGCCGATTAAACGCTTAACCGCATAAACCGTATTTTCCGGATTAATAACCGCTTGACGCTTCGCAGCGGCACCGA
>JAVHRV010000008.1:0-6083 GCA_036171815.1 Patescibacteria group bacterium | reverse complement strand
TAAATTTACTAGAGCTGCAAGTTTTTGTGGCGAACGGGCGACGAGTGGGCTAAAAGGCGCCGCGAGGACATAATAAGAATAAATTTCCGCCATAGGAAGCGGACGATTCCAAAAAGCTAACTCATCAAATAAAACAGAACCGCAATTACCACTAACCTCGAAATCAGTTATTGAAGATAAACGGGCCAAAAAACTAGTCATAATCATTTCTTGACCATCAATATAAAGCGCCCAATAATCACTGGCCTGATTAATTACTAAAGTAGCTTGGTGCCATTCATTGTCAAAAGGAACGGTCATATAATAACGTTCTCTAGATTCTGGTAAGCCGGTAATGGTTATATAATCAGGCTCCATAGTCAAAGTAAACTGCGTCTCTAGTGAATTATAAAAACGTAAGTTTAGCCTGGGATAATCATAAGATCGCCGATAATAAAAACTAACTGAAAAATTATTCAAATCAGCCGCCTGATGCAAACTGCCAACTAGCTTATCATAAGTAAAGCCAATCTCCCGCGCACAATCAAAAAGTCCGACTCCCCAATTCCCTGCTCCATAACACTCATCAAAATGCCAAAGATCAGTTAAGCCCGCCGACTCAACCGGCACGGGCGGCGAAAATAAAAAAGAAGTATCAATCGCGCTAGAACTACTGGCAATCTCCGGATCATCGGAGGGAATTAAATTAAAATCTAAATTATTATTACCGGAGGTCGCAATACGATTTAAAATATAATTATCATTTATTGATAAGGCGGGGTCAGTTCCTTGGAAATGGCTAGCTTCCGGCCCAAAACCAACCAAGTCAATAATATTAGCATCAGTGCCAGAACTAATCGCTCCATTACCCAAATAAACAGTATAACCGGAACCGGTCCAAGAAAATTCATCACGCAAAGCAATCGCATCGGCCTGGCTCTTATAATAAAACGAGGCATCATCGCGCACGATTAAGTAGCTAGAATTAGCTTTAATTATTGTACCGCCCGGGTAAAGGGCATCCTCAGTATTATTAAAGCGCAATAGTAAACTCGGATCGGTCGCTGTTTTACTCTTCTCTAAGCGATATTGAGCCAAAGCTAAATCTAAGTCCTGATCGCTCGCATTAAATAACTCTATCCAATCGTTATTGCCAGTACTATAAATTTTACTAATTAAAGCCAGCTTGCGCCAATCGACAATTTCGGCCGAATTAGCATTTTCGTCCTCAGAATTACTATCCGTCGAAGTAGCCAAAGACGAGGTCGAGCTAGTGGAAATAATTATCGGGTCGGTCGAAGTAACTAAAGAGCTAGAAGCAATACTATTGCTCGAGGTCGCCGAATTATTAGAACCAGCACTAATGACACTAGCCGCTATTACCACCTCCGGATCATCAGAGGGGATTAAATTAAAATCTAAATTATTACTGCTCGTCCGCGCGATACGACTTAAAATATAATTATCTTGTATGGCCGGCGCTGGGCCTGCTCCTTCGAAATAATTAGCTTGGGAGCCAAAACCAATCGCCTCAACAATATTTGAGTCAACACTCGAACTTATCGCTCCATTACCTAAATAAAGGGTATAACCGGAACCCGTCCAAGAAAAATCATTACGCGAGACTAAAGCATCCGCCTTATTGCGATAAAAATCTTTAGCTTCGCTCGCAACAATTAAATATTTGCCCTGCGCCTTAATTATTGTGCCGCCCGGATAAGAAGCATCACTAGGGTTACCAATACGAATCATTAAACTAGGGTCAGCCGCTGTTTTAGTTTTTTCTAAACGATACCCAGCGGCGGCTAAATCAAAATCATGATCAGTCGGATTATATAATTCTACCCAATAATTATCCGCCGTACTATAAATTTTATTAATTAAAGCTAAGTTATTTGGTTGCTCGAGACTAGTCGCCGCGCTCGTCGAAATATTCAAATTAGTATTAACCCTACTTTGTCCGATCGAATTACTAACTGAACTGGGCGAAGAACTAGAGTGGTGAAGAATCGAAGAAGGGGCTATGGCGGCGGGCGAGCTAGCGGCCGGAGAAGAACTAATTATTTTAGTAGTACTAGCTGCTTGATTTTTAACAATTGGTCGCACCTTAATAGTCGAGGTACTAATTTTTACTGGCGCGACTAGCGTGGTCGTCACCGCTTTAATAGTTTTACTCGCCGTCAAGGGAATATTTTTTCCCGGCTCAACTTTATTAACCAAAGCGATGCGCGGACTAGTAGTGACTGTTGAAGATTTAGCTAAGCTATCAGACCAGGAAACATTTTTCTCATTTTCCTGATCGCTCAGCAAAACAACATCAGACTTGTCCGAATTAAAAAATTTTTGGCTCAAATTACTGGCCAATTCTTTAGATTTAATTAGTAGAGCCGAACTAAGATCTTTAAAACCACCCACGATTATCTTAAAGGAAGAAATCGGATTATTAACCAAACTCCAGCGCAAAACTAACATTTTAGTATTAATTGGTCCGCGAATTTCATTACCGGAAAAAGAAGAAGCTATAGCGATGTCAGTCGGTACAGTCTCTAAACTGGGTTGTAAAAATTGAGTATAAGGTAAAAAGACATAACGGTCGCCTTGATACTCTAGGCCCACATCAAAACCTAATAATTCTGGAGCGGGAATTATTAAATCGCGGCGGCGAGCGATTTTAGAAAATTCTTGATTACGGGAAAAACAATCACCGGCCGAATTTATCACACTTTTATTATCAAAACCATCCGGCGTAATATTAATCGCGTAATAAGCTGGCTCATACTCTAAGGAGGCGAGATTATTGGGATTAGAAATATTAGCGCTTTCATAAAGTTTTTCCGTCAAACCAACGCAAGTCCATTCGCCGCTCCCCGGTCCTTTTTGATGTTTAAAATCAAAATCATAAGCTAAGTTATGGCTAACCAAGCTTTTAGCTAAAGCGACTACTTTAGCTTGCTGTGAATGAGTAACGCCCTGCGGTAGTCGGGCGCCTAAAAAAGTTTCGCCTTCGGCGCGATTCACAAAATACTTAGCGGGCGTTTTAACTATCCCTCCCCCCATAGCTTCAACAATATAATCGACACCATTTTCCCGCCCAATATAAACCCCCACATGTCCGGAATAAATATTTTTGACAATTCCCTTCTCCGCATAAATTAGAGGATCGGCGCTATATCCATACATTTTAGCATTTTGCGAAGTCCGAAATAAAAGCGTACCGGGCGGCATGGCTAAACAAAAACTGGGCGTCAGCGCACCGCTAATTAACCCACTAATAAGCAAAATTTTAATAAATATTTTTATCTTCATAAAACAAAACTAATCTAAAAAATTTAATAATAAATTTTTTAATAATTATAATAATTTTGCCAAGCCTCTTCGCTAATTTCCGGCAGCAAGCGACTAACCGATCCTACTTCTAAACGATTTAAAATATCAGCGGCAAAATAACGACTAATAACATCATCAGAAAAATCTTGATAGATTAATTCTAAAATTTCTTTAGTCGAATTAGGAAAAAATGGATAGTAATCGCTCAAAAGTAGGGTTAGCGCAGAACGTAAACGGGGAGCAGAATTTTTATTCAGTACGATTTTCTTAATTATAATAAGTTGATTTTCCGTAAAATTATTAGCTTTATTATCATCACTACTAATGGCCTGAATAGCTTTTTCTTGCAATAACCAGTTATCCTCTCTCTCTAATAATTCAAAATAAATATTAAGCGGCTCAATCTTATTTAAATTAGTGTCACTAACTTCTAGCTTAACTAAACTATTTAAACTAAATAACTCTAAAATTTTGGTTCGTAACTCTACCGAATTTTTTGAATCATTAAAGTAAATCTTTAAATAATCAGGCGGATTATCAGACCCCTGGGCTAAACTTAAAATTTTAAGTATCTCTTGCCTAAAATTCAAATCTTGTGAAGCATCACTAAAATATTCCCGTAAGGCATTCGAAAGATTAGAAGAATCACCCTTTTTTAACTCAGCCGCAATTTCTTTCTCTAAAGTAGTTCTAGCGAGTAGACAAGTTTCATGACAAATTTTATGATAAGTCGTGTCCTCTTTCAGCCGAAGTAAATTAACTTCAGCCGGACTGACGACCAAAATAGCTAATAAATAATAAGCTATAAATAATAAAACCAATATTCCTAGCCCATATCCTAACCGTTTTTTAAACTGGCGATTTATCCACCCGAGATTTTTTAAATGATTAATCAGTTTAATTAATTTTACTTTAAGAACCGCCATAAAATTTGACTTAATTAATATTTGACTTAATAAATAAACGAAATCTAGAATTACTATTTAACTATAGCAAAACTAGGCTGAGGGGAACTTAAAATTTTATTAAGCTTTTCTTAGTGACTTAAGAACAAAAAACCTAATGAATAAAAGAAAAATCGCGGTTCAAAAAAATCAGACCGCAAGGTCTGATTTTTGTCTAAAAACTATTTAGTTAATAAATTTTGGCGGACTCCTCAAAAAAATTCTCTAAACCCTATTTTGACACCGAACTGGTTGGAGTCTTAGTATCTTCGACCGTTTTAATAAAACTAAGCCATTCTTTCTCTAAGGTCTTATCTAAAGCAATAAATCGGTCAGCGGCCTCTTGTGCCGCCTTAACATCGCCAGAAATTAAATAAAGCTTCGCTAAATCCAGTAAAATTTGCGGGTCAGAACTATAGACTAGCGCTAATTGTTTAGCAATCTTAAGAGCGCGAGCATAATCATTACTCCCCGTATAATAACCCATAAATTGAGTTAATAACGATCCAGAATTAAGGCTACTAATACCATCTAAATCAAGACATTTATTCAAAGGCTCGACAATCTTTTTTTCCTCTTTCAAGAAAAGATAAAATTGCGCTAAACGGCAATAGCCATCAGGAAAGACTGGATTCAAATTAATGGCTTGGTCAACCGTCTTAATCGCTTCCTCTTTTTCTCCCCGCAGTAAAAGCATCTGAGCTTTTATTAAGTATACCGGTGGCCGCCCCGGACTAGCCTCAATCGATCGATCAATGGCTATTATAGCCTGTCGAGAATACTCATTAAATTTAGCTAAATTCTGATAATTATATCGAGCCGCTGTATCTAAAATTTGGGCAAGTTGCATCTGCATTAAACTATCATTCGGATTAGTATCTAAATTCTTTTGGGCTAAAGATATAGCATATTCTAAAACTGATTGGGCTTGATCTTGAGAAAATTGATCTAACATACCAGGATTAGAAGCCACCAAATTAACTAAAGTAACCCGCCCATCATGATCTAAAGGAGTGTCGACTAAAGCCTCTTGGTAAGTTAATACTCCGGTCGCGAGTTGTTGGTTGACAATACTACCATAGCCGGCGATCACTCCTTGGAACATCCGCCAAGGGCGAAGGTTAACATAGCTAGTAAAAATATAAAAAATAATCAGTAAAATAATAAGCGACCACCACTCCCAATCTTTAGCCAATCTAAAGGTTGAAGGTACTAATTCCCCCTCTTCTTTATTATTTTCCTCGGCTTTATCCTGGACTAACCAAACCGTAAATCCTAAAATTATCATTAAACCTATATAGGTGACATAGGAATCAAAAACCGCCAAATTTTGAATAAAATAAGCAACTAGCAGAGCCACGACAATTAAAATTTCTAAATTGCGAAGAGCGATTTCCTCTCCTGTCCCAATATAAGCCCCCCCGTTTTTGAATTTTTTCCAGAGATAACTTAAAACAACGATAAAAATACTTAGATAAGTCGTCAAACCGACTACGCCCGTAGTCGAGGTAATATCAATGAGATTATTATGGGCGCGATCAAAATAAGTTTCCGAACGGGAATAATTCAAAAATTTAGGATCAAAATACTTGTCAAAAGTAATCGCATAGTTACCAAAACCGGTACCAAAAATAGGGTGATTCCTAAAATCGGCGGCGGCACTTTTCCAAGAGATTAAGCGAGTCTGAAAAGTATTCTTTTGAAAAGTCAAACTTCGCAAAAAACTATTTTGAAACCAAGCGGCCTGATGCTGAGAAAAGATAGCAATAACAATAATAATTAAAGATCCCGCCAAGATTAAAGCGGTGCGACGCCAAATCCGATGTTTATGGA
>JAVHRV010000007.1:3872-6210 GCA_036171815.1 Patescibacteria group bacterium | reverse complement strand
ATAACGTTTTGCATAGGTAAGGGCTGACGCAAATTTCTGCTGTTCATTCATAAAAGCTTTAGGGTCAATTGGTACTTCAAATTCGCTTTCGTCGCTATGGCCATATTTATGAGTTACTTTGACGTTTGCTTTTACAACATTCTCGGCCACCTTAGCTTTTATAATGTAACTAAAGCCGTGCTTAGCTATCACTGGACCAGCTTGTCGTACTATTTCTTCAAGCGGCGCATATTTATACCTAGCTGTTTGGCTATTAGAATTCATTACCGCTTTACCCTTGTCTATAATCGGGCATTCATTTTGGAACTCGGCCATTGCGGTATTAAATTGTTCTTCGGCCCATTCTTTTTTTAATTCCCGGCGCATGCTTAGTAATTTTTCCATTGTTTCTACTGGCACCTTTTTATCAATTGCTTGTGATATTAAGGCTTCGGCCTGTTGGTTAAAACCAACATCGTTTGACTCCTTAATAACTGCTATTTCTTTTTTACCTGGCATAGTGTTAAAAATTATTAATTTAACTTGTCTAGTTCAGCTTCCAATTCTTGAAACTTATTGTTCCAAAGAAGCTTTAAAAAAAATTTATATGTACTTTCTGCAACCCTTCCGTCGTCGGCATAAAGTTTATTCCAAATTTGACTAAAGGCGGTTGTGTCGTACGGTTCACCTTGTACTAATTTCCCATGGTAGGAAAATTTATTATTTATTAATTGCTCCATAAAGAAGCTGCACTGGTTTATACCTAATTTTCTTGTTTCCATATTAGGAAAATAAAGTTAACAACCAACTGGCTTGCATGCCAACAAAGTTGTCCCAGCAACCGGTTCGTCCTTCAACGGCTAACTGGCCAATTGAGAAGAAGACTAGCATGGCGTCAAAGACAAATAGCAAACCCATTAAATCTTTAGCGTCATTAAAAAATTGCTTGATCATATTGTTAAAATTTCTTTTTGCAACCGCTGACTAGTCGGTTTCTTGTAGACAGCTACAAGCGTCCACTGGTATTTATTTGCTTAGTCCCTACGCTAAACAAATTAAATGCCAGTTGGCGTTAATAGTTCTCTATAAAACAAAAGCCCGAAAATAAACAAGGGCGTTGCGACCAAGCTAACCCTTATTTTCTTTTCGGACTTTTATTTTCTAAAGTTATTAACAGTTCGTTAACAACAATTTAGGTAATAAAAAAAGGGTCGCAACTGTGTATATACACAATTACGACCCTTTAAAATATAGTTATTTTATGCGTTTGGGGCTTACCCCATCTTCTTCCTAATAAACGCTGGGACGCTTAAATCATCGTCTTCTTTATCACTAGATCTTTCCGCTTTTTTCTCTAGTGCCGGCTTCACCGGAATATTTTTAAACACCGAAAATTTCCCCTTATTTTTATCGACACTACTAGTCGTAGAATTTGATTCTGACTCCGCCTCTTTTTCGGCAATAAAAGTATTCGGGGTGTAAGATTTCACTGACTCTGTCTTTTGGCTCTTGCCATGTCCATCAAAGCCGGTCGCTACAACGGTAATCTTAATCTGGTCCTTCATCTTCTCATCGACTACGGCACCAAAAATAATTTTAGCGTCCTCATCAGCGGCGGAAGTAATAACTTTAGCGGCCTCACTCACCTCATTCATGCTTAAGTCTGGACCGCCCGTAATAGTAAAGACAATGCCTCGAGCCCCGTCAATAGACATATCTAGTAAATTAGAGTTAATCGCTTCCTTAGCCGCTTCGACCGCCTTATTCTCGCCGCTCGCCATACCTATCCCCATGAGAGCCGAACCGGCATTAGACATAACCGCTTTAACATCAGCGAAGTCAGCATTAATAATACCAGGAACGGTAATAATTTCGGCAATTCCTTGAACGCCTTGACGCAGAACATCATCAGCTATTTTAAAAGCGTCTAACAAAGAAGTCCGCTTATCAATAACTTGTAGTAATTTATCATTAGAAATCGTAATAATAGTATCAACTTTATCGGCTAATTCGGAAAAAGCCCGGTCGGCAATATTCTTACGTTGGCCACCCTCGAACATAAAAGGCTTAGTAACGACAGCCACCGTTAAAGCCCCAAGATCTTTAGCAATTTGAGCGACTATTGGCGAAGCGCCTGATCCCGTCCCGCCCCCTAGGCCACAAGTTACAAAAACCATATCACAATCTTTCAGAACTTCTCGGATTTCATTTTGAGATTCTTCCGCCGCCCCTTTACCTAAATCGGGATCCATGCCCGCTCCCAAACCGCGAGTGACTGTTTTCCCAATATGTATTTTTTCATTAGCTTTATTATAATGCAAAGCCTGAACATCGGTATTAATCGCCACAAAACCTACTC
>JAVHRV010000007.1:0-3862 GCA_036171815.1 Patescibacteria group bacterium | reverse complement strand
GGCTGAAGTAAAACCAGAAATTGAAACTTTTGCAAAGATAAAAGTCGTCGGTATTAATCGCCACAAAACCTACTCCCTTAATTCCACTGGTAACCATTCGGTTAATCGCACTGCCGCCGCCGCCGCCGACACCGACGACTTTTATCTTTGCAAAAGTTTCAATTTCTGGTTTTACTTCAGCCATAAAATTATCTATTTTAAATTATTATTTGGGCATTATTTTGTTCCACAAACCTTTAGTTTTTTCCAAAAGACCGGATAAATTTCTTTTTAAACTCCCCTCTCCTGAACCATCTCCCTCTGTATGACTGCCCCAAATAACCAAACCGAGAGCAGTTAAAAATTCGGGGTTCTTTACTTTATCAATAATCACACTAATATTTTTAGCCGCTCCTAAAGCCGCTGGCAAACGTAATTTCCTTTTGGAAGCTTCGACTAAACCGTCTAAATCAGCCCCACCACCAACAAAAATAATTCCGGCCGGGAGCATTCCGGAACGATCAATCTTTTTAAATTCTTGATCGACTTTATCAAAAATCTCTTCGACGCGGGCGCTGATAATTTCCGCTAAATAACGGCGGGAAATAATACTAATATCATCATTAACTTCCTCTTCTTTAACTAGTTGGCTAACATCTATCTCATCTTTTTTATCAATACTCTCAGCAATCGCCGTCCCATACTCTCTTTTAATTCTCTCCGCTAAATTAATGGGGCAACGCAAACCAATGGCGATATCGGCGGTAATATGTTCGGCGCCGATTGGTAAAACAGCGGTATGGATTAAGTTGCGTTCCTCATAAATAGCTAAAGAAGTAGTGGAAGAACCTAAATTAAGGAGCGCGACTCCCAGCTCTTTTTGTTTAGTGCTTAAAACTGCTTCCGCCGATGCTAAAGGAGCAATCACTAAATCTTCTATTTCTAAACCCGTACGATAAATCGCTTTGGTTAAATTTTTAATCTGGGTACTCAAACCCTGAACAATTAAAGTCTCTACTTCCAAACGGATACCATTCATGCCAATCGGATCTTTGACGTCGCTCTGATTATCAACGCCAAATTTAATTGGTATAACATGTAAAATTTCATAATTAACCGGAACCGCTAGCGCTCGAGCGGCCTCAATCGCTCTATTAACATCATTTTCATTAATTTCTCCATCACTACGACCAACCGCAACAACTCCTTTAGAACGCTCACACTTAATATACGGGTCGTTAATGCTTACCCAAACTCGACTGATAGGTACGCCAACTAAACGTTCGGCTTTTTCTAAACAGGACGAAATTGAAGAAGTAGTTTCTTCAATACTATTAACAATCCCCCGGCTAACGCCGGCGGTCGGGCCAGAAACGGCCCCAATAATTTGTAATTCATCGCCGGCTGGGCCACTTATTTTCTGACCAATAACTAGCCTAATTGAAGTAGAACCGATATCGAGCCCAGCAATAACATTATCTTTCATAATACGGATAACTGCGCTAGCTTAAGAACTATTTATTCTTAGTCAAAATAGTTTCTTCCGCCTGCTTGTTAATAAAAGGATATTTTTAATTAAAAATAAAAATAAGACAATAGGCCAACAAATAATTACTGTTAATATTATACAAAATTTCTAAAAATTTAACAATTATTTAAGGGTCTCTAAAAAAGGTTAATATACCAACTAATTATCTCCTGGCCCCAAATTAAAGTAATAATAGCGCCGATTGCTAAAAATGGCCCCAAAGCGATTCGTGACTGCCAAGCCTTGCGATGATAAAAAACTAAAAAAGAGCTAACAATGGCGCCACTAAAGTAAGCAATTAGTAGAGCCGCCACTAGATCGACTAAGTTAGGAAAAATTAACCCTAAAAAAAGACCTAAGTAAATATCTCCTTCGCCAACGCCTCGTTTTTTAGTTAAAATATATTGAATAAAAAAGAAAGCGCCACCGATTAAAGCTGATATTATTAGAGTAAACCAGGTGTAACCTAATATTAAATTAAGAATAAAAATCAGGCCGCCCATTAAACAAACGAGTGAAGCGGGTACTAATTGCCAACGAAAATCATAAACAAAAATAATCACTAGAGAAATTATCAAAAACCAATCGCGCAATAATAATACTAATAAATCCGGACTAACTGAATCGCGCTGCCAAACCAGTAAAAATAAAATTGCGGTTATAAGTTCGACAAGGGGATACTGCCAAGAAATCGCTACCTGACACTGGCGGCAGCGACCCCGCAGGAAGATAAAACTGATGAGAGGAATATTGTCATACCAAACAATTTGCCGACGACAATGTGGACAATAAGAACGCCCCCCCAAACTTTCATTCTTATAAAGACGCCAAATCAAACAATTCAAAAAACTGCCGATGATTAGTCCAAAAATAAACACCATCGCCGAAAAGTAAATAGTCATAATAATAATTAATTATTGATTCTTATTAGTATATTTAGCGCGTAAACTTAAGAGCGCTTGATTGTCAGGGGCTAAATTAATAGCTTTATCTAAATAATATAAAGCCTGATTAATATTTTTTTTCTCCCCATATAGCTCGGCTAAAGCAGCCGGCCAATGATAATCACTCGGTCCTCGATGCCAACCTCTTAAATTATACTTAATCGCTTCGTCTAAATTACCGCGGCGATAATAAGTATCGGCAATTTTCTTTAACAGAGTAAAATCATTAAAATTGCTCTCATAAGCTAAACGAAAATATTTCTCCGCCGCCGCCTCATTTTTTTGTCGCTCAAAAGCCTCCGCTATTTTCTGATAAATCAAGTATTGATAATAAAGAACCTCCTGCCGATGCGACTCGTTCAGGCCGCGATCAGTTAAGCTTGGTAAATTCAAAAGAGCGACCTCATAAGCGGCCCGAGCCTCCTCAGTAAAATTCTGAGCGAGAGCGATATTCCCTTTTTCTAAATAAGCAGGCGGCCAATGAGGACTTAATTTTATTAATTGATCAATATAAGCTTGCGCCATGATAAAATTTTCAAGCACCCGATTAATTTTAGCTTTAACTAATAAATTACTATAGCTTGAAGCTGGTAGAGATTGATCTAACTCTGCCAATTTATCAGACACTACTTTCTTGGTCGCTAAATCACTAGCTAAAGGAAGCGCTTCGCTCAATTTATCTCCAAACAAATTATCATAGGTTTGCTGATTAACCGGATTAGGTCGTTGCGCCTTAAGATAATCATATAAAACTAGGGAAGTAAAATAATCCGATCTAGTTAAAGCGGAATAAAGCCGCGCGAAATAATAGTCAGCTGACAAATCATTAAAGACTATGATTAGCCGCCAGAAAATTAATAAAGCGAAAATAAAAATACCGACTAATTTAATTAACCAGCTCGTCCGCTTAGATTTAAAAGAATACTTTAAATAATCACCAACCGCTAAAAAGGGTCCGCTAATTCCCTTCTGATTAACATTAAGAGCGACTAACAGCGCCAGGAATAACCATAAATATATTTCTCCCGTCACAATAGTAAAACTAAATAAAAGAGAAAACAAATACATAAAAATTCCTAAAACGATGGCGCCTGATAATGCTCCGGACTTTTTACCAGTTAAATTTTCTTTTATTAAATGACCAATGAAACAATAGAGAATAAAATATAAAAGAAAACCCCAAAGCCCTAATGATAAACCAAGATCGAGAATTAGATTATGAGCGCGATCGGCCGACTGACCAACCGGGGCATAAACTCCCCATTGGACATCATAATATTTAATAAAAACCTCGAGATTATTTTCCGGACCATATCCCCATAACGGCCTTTGGCTAATCGCCTCAGCCGCCGCTCGATATAAATCCAGCCGCGCCGCTACCGAACCTTCTTTAAAATTTACTAAACTGATC
>JAVHRV010000006.1:0-1296 GCA_036171815.1 Patescibacteria group bacterium | reverse complement strand
CTAGTGCCTCATATTATTATTATACAAAACAAAATAATAGTCAGGCCGCGGTAGTCACTCAGACAAAAGCTGCGGTTAAAAAGGAAACCTTAAAAATTTCCACGCAGTCTTCGGGAAAAGTCGTCGCTAAGGATGGCGTAGCCTTGTCTTTTCCGGTTTCCGGAAATTTAGAAGTAAGCAATGTTTATGTTAAGGAAGGGGACAAAGTTAAAAAGGGCGATAATATTGCGGCTGTGAAAACGGAAAGTCTAGCCTTTGATTTGCGAAACGCTTACGCCAGCTATCAATCCGCTTTAGCTAATTATAATTCTAAAAAAATACCGCCGACTCAAAATGAAATTAATAGTTCAAAGGCCTCAATCGATCAAGCTCAAGTATCTTTGGATCAATCTAATATTAGTTTAGAACAAACTAAATCTACCGTCGCTCAATCGATTAATAATGCGCAAGTTACTTTGCAGACGGCGACTAATAATTTAAAACTTTTTCAAGATACCGGCGATAGCCAGATTATTCGCGATGCTTATGTCAGTCTGGTAAATACTATTAAGGCTCTGGACATCACCGTTCAGCGCACCCTTAACGATTCCGATAGTATTGTCGGAGTGGACGATCCTTCAATCAATCGAGATTTTAAATCTGTTTTAGGAGTTAGGGATGCTTCTTCTTTTAATAATGCCCAGACCAGTTATTCTAAAGCTAAAAATTTACAATTAAGCCTTGATAGCCTAGCTAATAGTCTTGATAGCAGTAATTATAGCGCGGTTGATGCGGCCGCGGCTAAGGCCGATCAAACTTTAAGTGTTTTGCAATCCCACTTAAATGATATGCAGAAATTATTAGACACGACGATCACCTTTGCCGATCTCTCGCAATCGAAACTCGACGGTTTCAAATCAACGATCAGTTCTAATCGCTCGACTATTAATTCAACAATTAATACTTTAACCAATGCTATTTTAGCGGTTCGTAACGCTAAAAGCAGCGTCGATTCATTTCAAATCGCCTATGATAAAGCGGTTAATGATTTAAAGGTGGCGAAAAGCCAAGGCAATCAGAATATTAATACAGCCATGATTTCCGTAAAATCCAGACAGATTTCTTTAAGCCAGGCAAAAATAAGTTATGCCGAATTAATCGCTCCGGCCCTGGAATCAGATTTAGCCTCGGCTCAGTCACAGCTAACTTCGGCGGCGATTAATGTTGATAAAGCTAAATATAATATGAGCCAGGCAACATTAACCGCCCCGATTGATGGCGTGGTCGCGCAATTAAATTATAAACAAGGCGATATTA
>JAVHRV010000005.1:0-6309 GCA_036171815.1 Patescibacteria group bacterium | reverse complement strand
TTGTCACTAAGCTGCAAGAAAAATATACTCCGGAACTGGCGCGCGGTTGGGAATTTAATCCAGAAGAATTGGCGCTAGTTTTACGGGTTAAAAAGGATTCGCTACTGCGAACGATTAAGAAATTAGCCGAAAAAGATTTTTTAGAATATCGCCCGCCTTTTCGCGGTACGGAAATTAAGATTTTAAAGATAGTAGAAGCGGAAGATTTAAATTTAGATTTTAAAGCTCTGAAGACTAAAACGGCTAGAGCCTACGAAAAACTGAATGAGATGGAAAATTATGTTTACCAAGTCACCTGTCGTCAAGAATATATTTTAAAATATTTTGGTGATCGTCAGGCGCGGCCTTGCGGGAAATGTGATAGCTGTTTAAAAGCGGCTAGAGCAAAGGACCAAAGCGGTGAAGATTATCGTTATAAGGAATATTTAGATTAAGGATTTATTAGATTGAAGATTAATAAGTTATGAGAGCGGTCACGACTAAAAAATTATTAACCTTAGTTAAGAGTAATTATCAAGAAATTGCGGCTAATTTTAATACTACGCGGCGCAAGGAAATTTGGCCGGAAATTAGAACTGTCGCCGCGCCGGTCAAAGATAGTGATAGGATTTTGGATTTAGGTTGTGGAAATGGACGTTTACTGGAAGCGCTGAAAGATAAAAAAATAGATTATTTGGGTTTAGATAGTAGCGCCGCCCTAATCGAATTAGCCCGACAAAATTATCCGAACTATAAATTTTTAGTTGGCGATATTTTAGATCTGCCGGATGTTTTAAATAAATATTGGGGCGATCAAGAGGACCGAGCCGCTATGATTAAATTTGATTATGTTTTTTGTTTAGCGGTTTTGCAACATATTCCCGGTCGAGAACTCCGGTGGCAAGCTTTTAAATTAATGAAAGAAACTCTCAGCGCTAGAGGGAAAATTATTATTAGTGTTTGGAATTTATGGAGTCCGGTTTGGAAGTCTAAACACTATCGAGCGCTAATTTTTAAAAATTATTTATTAAAAATTATTGGTTTTCATGATTTAGATTTTGGTGATTTAGTTTTTCCTTGGAAAAATATTCAGGGAGGAATAATCAGCGAGCGATATTATCACGCTTTTACCGCTCGAGAATTGCGAAATTTAGCGCTTAAAGCCGGTTTTAGAAATATTAAGTTAACCAAGGATGATTTTAATTATTGGTTGACTCTCAGTTAGGAGGGGCGCCTGGTCTTGACAAAATTCTAATTTCGTAATATTTTTATATTAATTAATCTATTTTTTCTTTAACAATTAGAAGGAAGCAAACACATGAAAAATGACAACGGCCCCGTAGGCGCAGGCGTTCTTTTGGGACGGGAAGCTCTTTTTACTAGCGGCGAAGCAACGGCCGTCAGTCGTAGACTTAGTTTTTACGAGATAGATGGAGAGATTATCGGCAGCTTTTTTAATCATTTGTCTGACGATAGAGAGCAAGAGCTTTTAGTCCGATTCGTTAGTCGACTCACAGTTTTAGAGGAAGCCATGCAGGAGCTTATTCCTAATCCCGCTCAGCACCAAAAAATTTATTTTAAACCAAATCAAATCCGCGATTTTTGCGACCATCAAAATAATTGGCGCGGTGGTCTAAAAATTTATTTTTTAGTCGATGTTGAACCAGTTTGGTTGGCACGCTTTTGGCATCAGCTGTTTAATTTACCTATAAAAAATAAGCATTTTCTCGTCAAACTAGAAGTTAATGCTAAAGGGCTAAAATTATCAGCCACGCCGCTGGTTCGCAGTTATCTGAGCCTCGAGCCAGGCTCCTATTTAATCCTACCGGCGCTGGAAACTTAACTAATTAGCGCCCGAAACTTAACGAATTAGCGTTCGAAACTTAATCAGTTATTCCCCTTATCTTTTTAGCTGACCGCTAGAAGGTAAGGGATTTTTTTTATTCTCTTGACACTCCATGGGGGTATAATGTATAATTTAAATATGAAAACTATTGAACAACGTCTCAATAATATTATCGGACAATTAGAAGGAGCGAAACGGATGTTAACTAATAAGGAGCGAGATTGTTTTGCCCTCCTTATTCAGCTTAAAGCCGCGCGTTCGGCGATGTCCGCGCTTATGGAAAAAATCGTGGGGGCCGAGTTCGACCGCTGTTTAGTAGGACCCAAAAAATATAGTAAAGAAAAAATAGAGAAAATATTCAAAGAAGTAATAAATAAATAAATTTTAATAAGTAAATTTTTAATAAGTAAATATAAATTTATGTCTAATGCCTTAGAACTAAGTCAAGCTAATTTTTCCGCGGAAGTCTTAAATAGTGAGATTCCCGTCCTGGTAGATTTTTGGGCTCCTTGGTGTATGCCCTGTAAGATGATGGCCCCGATTCTTGATGAACTAGCCGGAGAATTGGCTGGTAAAATAAAAATCGCGAAAATAAATACGGAAGAAGCTAGTAATCAAAATTTAGCTATAGAGTATCAGATTCAGAGTATTCCTAATATGAAATTATTTAAAAGTGGTAAAGTGGTCGCTGAATTCATTGGTTTAAGAAATAAAGAAACTTTAAAGGGAGAATTAATGGCCCATTTATAAATTAATTTAATGGGGCGCCAAGCGTAGGGCGCCTTATCAGACTCAGCCTAGAGTCTTAAAATATATGAGTATTTTTGCCGATAACTTAGCGCGCTTGCAAGAAGTGCAAACGCTAGAAGGTCTTAGCGATTCCGACATGAAAGTTCTGTTAGCGCCCGCTAAAATTAATTTTTGTGAGTTAGAAGTTGATAATAAAAAATATCCGGCCTGGCGAATAGTTTATAGCCGAGCATTAGGTCCGGGCAAAGGCGGAATCAGATTCCATCCTGACGTTAGTGAGGATGAGGTTAAATCTTTAGCTTTTTGGATGGCTTTAAAAAATTCTTTAGCGGATATTCCTTACGGCGGTGCTAAAGGGGGTATTAAATTTAATCCGAAACTCGCTAGTCCAGAAGAGTTAGAAAAGATTAGTCGGGCTTATATTGCTAAATTTTATGAATATCTTGGTCAAGATAAAGATATTCCGGCGCCTGATGTTTATACTAATGGCCAAATAATGTCCTGGATGTTAGATGAATTCGAAAAACGAGTCGGCCATCATGAACCGGGGATGATTACTGGTAAGCCCCTAGAGCTGGGTGGCTTAGCTTTACGCGGCGACTCTACGGCCCAAGGCGGATATTTAATCGCTAAAGAGATGATCGCTAAATTTTTACCTGGTCGGACCGGGTTGAAGATTGTAGTCCAGGGTTTTGGTAACGCCGGTTTATTTATGACTAGTAAATTGGCGGCGGATGGCCATCAAATTATTGCCGTTTCTGATAGCCAAGGCGGAATATATAATGAAGCGGGGCTTAACATCCCGGAGCTAGTCGCTTGGAAAAATCAAAAATTGGCAGTTGGTGACTATAGCGGCGGACAGAAGATTACCAATAATGAGTTATTGGAACTAAAGGCGGACATTCTAGTTTTAGCGGCTTTAGAAAATCAGATTACTAAAGAAAATGCGGCTCAGATTAAAGTTGATTATATTATTGAACTGGCTAACGGGCCGATAACTTATGAAGCGGATCAGATTCTTGCGGCTAATAAAAAAATAATCGTGCCCGATATCTTAGCTAATTCGGGGGGCGTCATCGTTAGTTATTTTGAATGGGCTCAGAATCGTACGGGGCAAATTCTCGATGAAGAATATCTACGCCAACTGCTGGAAAAAAAGATGACCACTAATTGGCAGAGAGTTTATGATAAATATTTAGCCAAGGATGCGAAAATAACTTTACGGCAGGCCGCTTATATTTTAGCGGTTACTAAAATTTTAGCCGCCGTAAAATTGAGAGGTCGGGGTTAATAACTAGAGACGGAGATGAGGGTCGAAATCAACGACAAAATTAGGTCGTATGTTTAAGTTTATCGAAAAAAATATTTATAATTTAATTCCGCTGACTTTTATTTTAGCCGTTCTTTTTGTTTTTATTTCGGTGTCTAACCTTTACCAGCCGGTTAATCGATTAGACCAACAGTTCTCGGAATTAGCGAGGGCCTTTCTTCATTATAAATTATATTTTTTAGATAGTTCTATTTATAATAATTATATATTTGATAATGTTCTCTTTAATGGTCATTATTATTGGCCCTTAGGACCATTACCGGCCGTTATTTTAATGCCTTTTGTCTGGTTAGGGAGTATTTGGCAAGTTTATTTTTATCAAAGTTACTTAAATTTTTTCTTGGTTCTCCTCATCGCTTATTTAATTTTTAAATTAGCGCGGCGCCTTAATTTTTTAGCCACTGATTCCGCTTATTGGTCAGTGGCTTTCGTTTTTAGTTCGATGTTTCTGGGAGTAGCGATAGTTAGTTCTAGTTGGTATTTTGCTCAAACGGTTACGGTCCTTCTGCTATTTTTAGCTTTACTAGAATATTTCGGTCAGAGGCGCTATTTTTTAATCGGGATAATTTTAGGTTTAGTTCTCTTAACCAGGGCAACGGCCTTTATTGGGATTCTTTTCTTTCTACTGGATATTTTATGGAGCGACGTTCCTAATTGGCGGATAAAATTTAAAAATATTGGCCAATTAGCCGTTGGGTCGCTCCTTGGTTTAATAATATTATTTAGTTATAACTATGCGCGTTTTCAAGATCCTTTAGATCAGGGCTATCGGGCGCAAATTTTGTCGGCGGAATTCATGGCCGATAAAGATAATTACGGCTTATTTAATTTTAAGTATTTACCGCGGGGGATCTATTATTCTTTATTAAGCCTGCCACAGCCGGTTTTTAATTCTTCTACTCATTTAATAGATTTTCCGTTTTTAAAATCTGATCGTTGGGGCATGAGTATTTTTTTAACTTCGCCCTATCTACTCTATTTATTTTTTATGAAAATAAAGAAAAAGAAAGCGGTAATGCTCCTGATAACGTCAATAATAATTTGGTTGATAATCTCGGCGTCTTTCTTTATTGGCTATACGCAGTTTGGTTTTCGTTACGCTTTAGACTTTTGGCCGCTACTTTTTACCGCTTTTATGATCACCTATCAAGATAATCGAGAAAAGATGGGTCGCATGTTAAAGATAATTATTATAGTTTCCGCTATTTTTAATCTCTATCTTTTATTTAATATTTAAAGTTAAGTATAGTTTAGGTTTAAAAAAAGACTATCCGAAGGGGATAGTCTTTTTAGGAGGAATGAGGAAAATTTTACTGGACACACCCGGCCGCGGCGGAATTGTCAGTGGCGGTTCCTGAGCCAAAGCCCGGCGCCGGAGAAGCGCTAGACAAAACGGTCTCACATTCTTTAGGCGGAGTATTGAAAGCGCTGCAAATAGTTTTTAGAAGCGAAGCCGAGTCGCGATTGCTAGAAATTTCTTCACCATTAATAATTAAAGTGGGAGAGCCGCCAATACTATATTTTTCATTGTCGGTTTTTTGAACGGCAAAGCCCGGGTAGGATCCTTGATAATCAACTTTATTATTAAAGTTATCATAGACCTTGAATTGTTTATTAGTTTTGGTGACACAAGCGTTGAGCTGGCTAGTTTTGACACCCGCCTTCGTTAGACAACCAGTGGAGTCGCTCGCTTCTAGGAAACATTGTAAGTAACTATTTAATTTTTCGGGCTGTTCTTTTTGAATACAATATTGGTTCAGGTTTTCGGCGAGTTCTTTTTGGCCATGCATAGCATAGCTACAAAATTTTAGTTCGAAAGATATTTTATTACCTAAAGCTTCTAAAACCGGGAGCATCCCTTTTTCCACTTGCGTGCCATAAGGACAGTAACTCATAACGAATAACTCGACCGTTGGTTTATCACTCTTTTTAGTAACTACCGCGGTTGGTGCGGCAGCATTCGGTGCTTTATCTTTATTTTGGGCACTACTTATTTGTTCGATATTTAAAGCTTGCGGGAAGAATAATTTACCATCTTTAGATAGATAGGATTCGACTAGATCACTGACGATATCAATTTTTAATTTATATAAGCCATATTCGGTTGTGACCTCTTTAACGGTCGCCTTATTGCCGCTTTGCATTAGGTAAGTGTTAATAAAATTTTCCGTCTGGGTTTTAGCTTGATCAGTACTGAGAGTTTTATTGGGTTTTTGAAAAGAAAAAAGTCCGATAATTACTAAGATAATTACGAGCAGAAGTGGGAGTGTAACCCGAGTAAATCGTTCTCGAACGAAAAGACTCTGAATAAATTTTTTCATAAGTTTATAATTAATTATTTGATTAATTTTTAATATTTCTTATTATAGTAAAAAATGGTCGCCGCGTCAAAAGCGAATCCTAG
>JAVHRV010000004.1:0-6391 GCA_036171815.1 Patescibacteria group bacterium | reverse complement strand
AGATATTGCGCCGCTTGTTCCAGTATCGCCCTTATCACCTTTATCACCTTTATCACCCTTATCTCCTTTTGGTCCGGCCACAATTGAATCAGCTCCCGTTGCGCCAGCCAGACCACTTGCGCCAGTCGCACCGATATCACCGGTTGCCCCGGCAGATCCAGCCGCACCAGCCGCACCAGTCGCCCCAACCGCACCAGTTGAACCTGTCGCACCAGTTGAACCAGCAAGACCACTTGCTCCAGTTGCTCCAATACTGCCGGTTGCTCCTGTCGCGCCTGTCGCACCAGTTGGCCCGGTAAGACCAGTTATACCTACAGATCCAGTTAGTCCGATCGGTCCGGTCACGCCGATTGGGCCTGTTAATCCTGTTAGTCCTGTGATTCCAGTTAAGCCAATAACTCCAGTATTTCCAATAGGCCCAATAGTGCCAGTTAAACCGATAGTACCGGTCGCACCAGCCGGCCCGGTAAGACCAGTGAGGCCTACAGATCCAGTCAGTCCGATTGGTCCGGTTATTCCAACTGATCCGGTGAGTCCTGTTAGTCCTGTCAGCCCTGTTATTCCAGTTAAACCAATAGCTCCAGTATCTCCAATAGGCCCGATAGTACCAGTCAGACCAATAATACCCGCTGTACCCGTTGCACCGGTAGAACCAATTGCTCCCGTAGAGCCAGTTGCCCCGGCAGATCCAGTCGCTCCCGTAGAACCGGTTGCACCTCTACTACCCGACCAGCCGGGCATGCCTGTCGCACCCGTCGCACCAACTGCGCCAGTAGCTCCTGTTGCCCCCGTCGCACCGACGTTACTCGTTAGTTCGTTTGTTATAAGTTTATTTAATTTTTCCCTAGTTATCGGATTAACAACTCCCTCGGCCTTTAGACCCTCTTTTATTTGAAAATGTTTAACGGCGTTTTCCGTGAGCGATCCAAAATAACTAGTAACTAATCCTTCGGGGTAAATATCAGGGAATTGTTTAAGAAGTTCTTGTAATTTTTTTACTTCTTCACCCCGCGTTCCTATTTGTAAAGGTTTTGTAAACGGTGTGGCGGCTGGTACTAGTCGGGTTTCTAAAGTAACATCCTTTGATTCTGATTTTTGCTCCGATTTTGGCTTCGACTTCGGTTCTGATTTCTCAACTTTTTGTGGCAGCGGTGAAGTTATTAATTCTAAACTTTCGCCTCCCGCATGAACTACAAAAGGTGAAAAAAACAAGACTGCTAGAAGAATATTGCAAATCACTTTATTTTTCATATCTTTATATACGAATTTATTATACTACATTTTTTGATTTTTTGATAATTTAGTCCCCATATTTATTAGCTTTTTTATACAAAGCCGTTCCCAGTGCGTCCCACCCTCTCCGCAGATTGTCAAAAATAAGGTTAAGCCTCATTTTTTGGTGTCTAAAAGCTCGTTCAAATGATCAAAAAAAATGAACTTGAGATACAATTTGACATATCTCAAGAAAAGGCATAAACTTGAGATATAAATATTTATATCTCAAGGTATGTCACAATTTATAGCTGGTAAATATATCCAGAAATATCAATATAAAAGTTTTAGCCCCAGTCCGATTAATCGAGAGTTTATTTGGGTTGATAAAAAAATTAATTTATTATTAGAAGAAGCTACTAGGTATTTAGGAGAATTAAATGCTTATTCTGAATTAGTTCCCGATGTTAATTTTTTTATTAAGATGCACGCCATGAAAGAGGCGACTATTTCCAGCCGTATTGAGGGTACTAAAACAGGAATTGATGATGCGGTGTTACCGAAAGAGGAAGTTGATCCTGAAAAAAGGGATGACTGGCAAGAAGTACAAAGCTATGTAAGCGCCATGAATTCGGCTATTTCTGAATTAGACAAATTACCGCTTTCAATGAGAGTTATTAAAAATACCCATAAGATTTTATTATCTAGTGTTCGCGGCAAGCATAAGAGCCCGGGCGAAGTAAGAAATAGCCAAAATTGGATAGGGGGTTCAAATTTAGCTGACGCTTTTTTTATTCCACCACATAGCGATGAACTACCCGGTCTTTTAAGCGATTGGGAAAAGTTTTGGCATAATAAAAATTTGGAAATCCCGCAACTTATTAAGATTGCTATTGCCCACTATCAGTTTGAGACTATTCATCCCTTTTTAGACGGCAATGGCCGCCTAGGAAGATTGATAATAATATTGCAATTAATCGAGCAAAAAATTTTGAATCAGCCGATTTTGTACTTGTCAGCCTTTTTCGAAAAGAATAAAGGTTCATATTATGATTCTTTAACGGTTGTGAGGCAATCAAATAACCTAGAGCAATGGATTAAATTTTTTTTGACTGGTGTGGTGGAAATCGCTAAGGGGAGCCAAGAAACGTTTAAGAAAATTATCAAATTACGACGCGAATATGAAACTAAAATATTCGGTTTAGGTAAAAAAGCTAAATTAGCGAGTGGAGTTTTATTATTTCTATTTTCTCAGCCGGCCGTGAATTCTAGGATTATCATGAATAAGTTTAAAATAACTTTTAATACCGCTAATAGCCTGCTAAATGATTTAGAATCTTTAAAGATTGTACAAGAAGTGACGGGATTTTCGCGAAACAGGCTATTTATCGCTAAAGCCTACTTAAATCTATTTAAGAAATAATTATATATGATTGAAAACAGCATTGTTTATCGAGATTTCAAGGGAAAATATGATTATCTGCCGCTCTCAAAAGCTGAAGGCTCTTTAATTTGGGATAGAGCAGGAAAAAGATATATTGATTTTTCTTCCGCTTGGAATGTCACTAACCTAGGTTGGAATAATCCTGAAGTGAGTGAGGCAATAATTGAACAGGCCAAAAAAAATGTGCAAGGACTTCTTTGGGGCTCCGATCCAATTCAAGAGGAATATGCTAAAGCCCTGACCGCCGCATTGCCAAAAGAACTGGACGCCTGCATCAAAGAAACCAGCGGGACCGAATCAGTAGAAGCAGCTATTAAAGTTGCTCGCGTCTATACGGAAAGAAGGAAGGTTATCGGTTTTAACGCCCAATATCACGGGCAATTATTTGCTTCTTTGGCCATTGGATATCCAAAAAATTCGCATCCGAAGCTAGAGCCTTTAGTTCCGGAGATTTCGCCTATTGCTTTTCCTCATAATAAAATTAGTGTTGCTGATTGGCAGAAATTTCTTTTAGATCTTGAAGAAATCCTTGCTAAGGAAGATGTCGCCGCCGTAGTCACGGAGCCGGGTATTATTACTGGTTGGGGTTCAACGCTCATTGCTTATCCCGGATATTTAACAAAAATTCGAGAGCTTACATCAAAATATGGGACACTACTTATCGTTGATGAAGTGGGAACGGGATTTTCTCGGACTGGAAAACTTTTTGGGATACAACATGAAGACGTTGTTCCTGATATGATTGCCCTGGCCAAGGGAATATCTAATGGGGCCTCTGCCATTGGAGCGGTTGTCGGAAAATCAGAAATATTTGAGAAATCATTTTCAGAATCAATTTTAATTTCGACTTTTGGCTGGACTCCGATTGCCTGCGCTGCATCTTTGAAAGTTTTACAAATTCATTTAAGAGATAAAACTTGGGAAATGGCGGAGAAAAAGGGAAATTATATAAAAGAAAAATTAAGAGCCCATCTTGGAGAGATCTTGGTCGATGTGCGCGGACTGGGTTTGGAAATTGGCGCTCAATTTAAAGATGCACAGACGTGTTCGAGAATACAGAAGGCTTGTTTTGCCGAAGGCCTTCATGTAATTGTGGGCAGCGGAAATAACATGCAAATCATGCCCCCCCTTACTATTTCGCCGGAGCTTTTAGATGAAGGATTGAATATTTTAATAAAAAATTTGCAATAATATATTTATTTGGCATTAATTTTATGAGCTTTAGTAAAGTATTTAGAGGGAGCGAAAAATCAGATTGAAGTATGAATTGCCTTAGATTATGATTAAGAGGATTAATAAAAATGACCCAATTTTTTTGGGTCATTTTGCATAATTAGAACAGAAGTTTAAAAATCTAAATGTTCTTTTTTGTTTTTCATTTCATTTAACAGTTCTAGATATCCGGCACAGGATTGAGGATTAACGTAAGATACTTTCTTGACGGTATTAGTGAATTGAGTATAGCGGTGATAACAACCGCTACGCTTCCCACCGAATAAGTCGAAATTTTTTTCGATGTTGCCTAGAATAGCCAAGATATTCTCTTTTAATTCGCTTTCGAATTTAGAGTCGAGCCGCGAGTCAAAACCGCAAATACCAACCAAGGCGCAGAAGTCGTTATACTCCTTAATAAGGGAAAAGAGGTTTTCGGAGTTTTTGAATTCCTCCGATTGGAAATAGCTAGCGTATTCACAACCGCTGATTAAGTCCAGAAGACTCGGCAAAGTTTCATTTTCGATGTTCATGATGTTTTTGATTCGTCGGGCTAATCCTTTGTCGGATTCTGAAAAAAAGATTTCTTGCAGTTCGGAGATTTCGCCGTTGGTCGTTCTTCCTTTTTGAGCGGCTTCGGTTAAGAGATCGAGGGTCGCCTGGATTACTTCGAAATTTAATGACTCACGTCGGCTATAGAGAAAGAGAATTTTCCAGGCTTTGTTCCTAAAATAAGCTTGTTTGTATTGGAGGAATTTATAAAATACGAAGGCCAGAACCGATAAGAGAAGCAGGGTTATAACTAGGAAATAGGGGTTGGGAGTTTCCATTTTTAGGTCCTTTCATTGTTAAAGAATATTTATTGTTTAATAAATTAGATTAATATGGATAGAATAATTTGTCAATGGTTGAAAATTGAAAAATGGGGTTGCTTATATTAGAATAAAAGGAGATACTTAGGTAGATAGTCAATACTAGGCAGGTAGCTAATAATGGATAGCCAATATTAATTAAAATAATCGTTTAAAATTGTTTTTATGAATTATCGTAAATTTAAGACCCAGCGTTTTTGGGGTCACCTTTTTTCTTTTCCTTTTATTTTGTTTCCGCTTTTAGCTTTGTTTATATTAGATATTTTAACTTCCGTTTATCAAGCGGTCTGTTTCCCAATTTACGGCTTAGAGAAAGTTAAGCGAGCGGAGTATATCTTAGTCAGAGATCGTAATAAATTAGCTTATTTAAGACCGCTAGAAAAATTAGATTGTATGTACTGTGGCTATGCTAATGGTCTTTTGTTATACCTGAAAGAAATAGCGGGTCGGACCGAGAAATATTGGTGTGGAATAATGCATGAGAATAAATCAGGCTTTAAAGTACAGGCCAGTCAAATGGAACAAAATTTTGCTGATTTTGGTGATGAGGAAGATTTTAAGAATAAATACACTATTTAGATTATTATTTTTTTGATTAGGCGGTTTATTTATGATATAATATAATTTATATTAAGGTTAACTTATTTATTTTAAATTTATGAAAAAAATTATTTCTTTTTGGCTGATGATTTCTGCCGTAGTAGCGATCATCAATTTAGCCCCAGCGCGAGCGGAGTCTTTAGAAAAAATTTCTTCGCCAGATCAGATTAAGTATTATCAAAAGATCGAAAGACGGGGGAACGTGCTTTATGGCGTAAAAGTTAAGCTGGAAAAATTGAAATTAGAGAAAAATAGTGATTCGTCGGTATCGAGCCCGACTCAAAATGAGCCAACCACCGCTGTTACGACTAGCCAGATCGAAACTCCGACTACTGCAATTTCTGGTAGCGCTAGCGTGAGCGCCGGAATTTTAGAGAAAATAGCGGAGCCAACTAGCATCCCTTTATATGAGAAGATTAAGAAAATAGGAACCAGTCTTTGGGGCGTGAAGAAAGCGAATGTTAAGACTACTCCGGCAGCCAAAATTCCTGCAGCGCTGATTAAAAATAGTGTCTCAACAGTTAAAGTCGTTCGAGCGGAAATAGCCGAATGTGTCGCGACGGCGATTGATATTAAAGATAAAGCTTTACAAGAAAAAGAAAGTGCTTTTTCTTCTGAGTTAGTTTCCTTAATTAGCGAGCGCAGTGTTTGTCAGCAAGCGGCGGTTAAATCTTTAGATAATCAGAAAAAAAATCTTGATGTTTGCGTTCAAGATTTTAAAAAGGGTAGAGATCAATTGCAGGCGAGTGTTAAACTAGGGCGCAAGACCGTTCAAGACGTTTATAAAAATAGTTTGAAGGTTTGTTCTAAGAGCATTTTAGCAACGAGCACTAAGAGCGTGGAAACTGAAACTGTTGTGATTGAGGACGGGAGTGAAGACTAGATTGTTTATTCTATAAATTGAATTTAATAAAAAAGGGTCAATTTAATTGATCCTTTTTTATTTTTTGGGAGTTAGTTCTTGTTTTTCAAATTATCTTATGTTAGAGTATTTTTAGTTAATTTTAGGAGAGGTGCCAGAGCGGTCGAATGGAACAGTCTTGAAAACTGT
>JAVHRV010000003.1:0-1314 GCA_036171815.1 Patescibacteria group bacterium | reverse complement strand
GTCAAGGCAATTCCCAAATAAACCACAGCACTTAAACGCCAATCATAAAAGCCAATAAAAGCATCACTAATAAGCATGGCCAAAAGTGGAATGACTACATAATATTTTTTAGCAAAATACCAACCACCAAACAAGGCCATTGCCGCCACAGGAGTAAAGTTTGGTGGATGTTTAACTAAACGAGAAGCCGCCGCCAAAGCAATTATCCCAATGAGTAACAAAAGATTTTTTTTATTCATATTTTTTGCCACGCTCCGACATTCATCGGGACTATGGTTATTTACAAAGACAATTTATAAAATCTATTTTTGGCAACACTTCTATAATTAATTTTTTAACCTTATCTGCATTATCTTTCATTCGAGCGCTAATCATTTCCCAGGTTACCGGCTCTTCGCCCTCAAGCCACGAGTCATAATCTGTAGCCATAGCAATAATTTGATAGCACATTCCCAGCTCGCGAGCCATAATTACTTCCGGCACCGTAGACATATTAATAATATCAGCGCCCCAGGAGCGGAACATTTTAGATTCGGCGCGAGTGGAAAATCGCTGTCCCTCAATAGTAATTACCGTGCCTCGATCATGATAAACAAAATTTAACTCTTGAGCGGTTTGCGACAACAAAGACCTTAATTTAGAGCAAAATGGTTCGGCCATCGGCGTATGAACCACCTTATCTTGATAAATAGTTAAGGCGCGATGTTTAGTATTATCAATAAACTGATCGGCAAAAACTAAATCACCCGGGTGTATTTCAGCTCGCAGGGAACCACAAGCCGTCGTAGCTAAAATATGAGTACACCCCACTTCTTTTAAGGCCCACAAATTAGCTTGATATGGCACAAAGGTTGGGTTTAAACCGTGATTTCGTCCATGACGAGATAAAATAACCACCGACGCGCCATTTAATTTACCACTAACTAAAGATGAGGCAGTGTCGCCAAAAGGTGTCTTAATATTTAATTCTTTAAAATCAGACAAAAACTGGGGGTCATCTAAACCCGATCCTCCGATAATCCCTATTTTTATATCTTTATTCATACTTGATATTAAACCTTTTCATTATTATAAGCCACTAAATAATTGGCTTCATAGCCCCTCTTCATAAGCTTTTCATATCCTGATAAAAAACTCAAATTAACCAAAAATTCTATACCCACAATTTTTCCGCCCAACTGTTCCACTAAGTCAACTGTGGCGATAATGGTTCCTCCGGTAGCTAGTAAATCATCCACAATTACTACGGTTTCTCCGGGTTTAATAGTGTCTTCATGCATCTCAATAACATCAAAGCCATATTCCTTTTCATAA
>JAVHRV010000002.1:0-6492 GCA_036171815.1 Patescibacteria group bacterium | reverse complement strand
TTGCGGCTGATGCGGTCTTCGACGAAGAAGATGCCGCTGTGTTTTTGAAACAAAACAACTTGACGCCGGGAGATTTGCAGGCGGAAATAAAAAAGATATTGGATAACGTCCAAGAGAGAGTCAGATTATCTAATAGTATAGGAAAAGTTATTAAGCGCGGCGCGTCTGAGGCTATGGCGGGGATAGTTTGGGAGATATTGGGGAAATAAAAAAGGTCTCTAATGGTAGAGACCAGGAAATGAAATTTTTTATGACCAAAAAATTAAATAAAAAACAGAATATCTATTGTATCGGCGTAAAAGGAGTCGGCATGACTATGCTGGCTCAGTTCTTGGCGTCAAAAGGGAATAAAATAAGCGGGTCGGACGTTAGCGATGTCTTTTTGACTGATCGGGTTTTACGGAAAGCTAAAATCAAGGTTTTTTCTCCTTTTGCCGTGAAGAATATTCCGAATAAGATCGACGCCATCATATATTCTAGCTCTCAAGACCTGAAAAATAATCCGGAGATAGCTTTTATAAAAAATAATCCGGCTCGTTTCCAAGGAATATCATTCTTGTCCTATGCCGAGGCGCTCGGCCAAGTTTTTAATCAGTATCGAGGCGTAGCGGTTTGCGGTAGTCATGGCAAGACGACGACTTCGGCTTGGCTCGGTTATGTTTTAGTTAAAGCCGGAAAAAAACCTAATGTCCTAGTTGGTTCGCGCGTCCCGCAATTCGCTGGCAGCGGCTTATCCGGTTCGTCAAAAGATTTTATTGCCGAAGTCGACGAGTATCAGAATAAGCTCCAATATTTCCAACCCCAGGGAGTCGTATTGAATAATATCGATTATGATCATCCGGATTTTTTCAAAACTCCGGCGGCTTACACTAAAGTCTTCGCTGATTTCCTAAAAAAAATTCCGGCCCGCGGATTTTTAATCATGAACAAGCGCGACCGGGAAAGTCAGAAAATAAAAAAATATTGTCGCGGTAAGCTTATTAGTTATGATTTAGTGACTGGTTTCTATGGCGCCGGCGCCGACTACTTAGCTTATGATGTTAAGACAGTGGGAATTTTTCAATCATTTTCTTTAAGTTATCAGGGCGAAGCTTTGGGCCGTTTTAAGATCAGGCTTTGGGGCGAGCATAATATTTTGAATGCGCTAGCGACTGTTGCGGCGGCTCGTGAACTGAAAGTCGCTTGGCCGCAAATTAAAAAACATCTAGCCGGTTTTCAGGGGACAGATCGCCGCGCGCAAATTTTAGGAAAATATAAAGGCGCTTTAATCGTTGATGATTATGCCCATCATCCGACGGAAATCAAAAGTACTTTAGCCGGTTTACGCCGCCATTATTCGGATAAGAATATCATCACGGTTTTTCATCCCCATACTTTTACTCGCACTAAAGCTTTCTTTAAAGATTTCGTCGCGTCTTTCGTCGATACGGATGAACTGATAGTCCTCGATATCTATGGCTCGGCGCGTGAGAAGCAAGGCGAAGTCTCGAGCCGAGAACTAGTCGCCGCGATCAAGAAACATAAATCGGCCGTTCGAATTAAACAGCCGGTTCGCGCTATTGCGACTATTCCCGAGGCTACGCGCTACTTAAAAGCCAGACTTAAGGCCCGAGATCTATTGGTTCTAATGGGTGCCGGCGACGTTTTCCGAATCGCTGATGGCTTGCTAAAATCTAAGCCAAGAAAATAAACTGTAACATTAGCCAGATTTTTTCGTATATTATAGTAGGGACTTAAGTTCGACCGTATTTTTTTGTTATGGGTAAAGTAAAAAAGACAATTAAAGAAACAGAGACTATTCCTTTAAAGATTTTTTGGGCAGAGCTTTGGCGTTTGCTGGCGTCTTTTCGCAGTCTTTTTTGGGGCATCATTATTACCATTTTCGCGGCCGCTCTTTTAGATTTAGGCAAACCTTATATTTTGAAGTTTGTGATTGACGGAGTAAGTAATTTTAGTGCTGATAGTCTACCAGATTTACTTAAGCTGATTGTTCTTTATTTAGCTACCGATGAAGTTCGTTCCTTTGTTCAATATTTGAGTGATCGGCGAATTCTTAAATTATTAGTAAAAGCGGAATATTTTTTGGGGATTAAGGCCCAGGAAAAATTGGTCTATTTAAGTCTGGGCTATCACGAGCGAGAAAATACCGGTAGTAAAATTATTAAAATCGAAAAAGGAATCGATAAGATTTCGGAATTTCTTAATAACATGTTTTGGGAAGTTATTCCGACGATGATTCAACTCGCCTTAACTTTGCCGGCTTTATTTTGGGCGGATTGGCGGATTGGTTTATCTTTTTTATTTTTTGCGCCGCTTTTTATCACGGTAACTTATTGGTCGAACCGTAAAATGTATCCTGTTCGTAAACAAATTTATCGTGACTATGAAATAGCGAGCGGTAAGATGGGACAGGCCATTTTGAATATCAACGCCGTTCAGTCTTTTGTCCAGGAGCCGCGCGAGATGAGCGGTTTTGATGAAATTAAGCGCCATGTTCGGGATAATGAAGATAAACAATGGGGTTGGATGATGAAGGTTGGTCTCGGTCGAAATTTAATTGTCGATGTCGGTCGCGCCTCGGTTCTTTTTCTGGGCGTCTATCTGGTTTTTAAAGGTTTAATCAGTGTTGGCTCTTTAATTTTTGTCTTTACGTTGAGCGAAAAAGCTTATGCCTCTTTATATCGTCTGTCCCGCTTCTACGATAAGATGGAAGAGGGTCGGGAGGGAGTCAATCGTTTGTTAGTTTTGTTTAAAGCAGAAAATGACATAGTTAATAAAGTTAATGGCTATAAACCCAAGCAGATTAAAGGTGAAATAAAATTTCAAATGGTTTCTTTTCGTTATGGGGATAATAAGCGGCCGGCGGTCAGCCAACTTAACTTTAAAATTAATGCCGCTTGTGTGACGGCTTTAGTAGGACCTTCTGGCGGCGGTAAAACAACAGTCGCGCGTTTAATTTATCGTCACTACGATCCTCAGGAAGGCCGAGTTTTGTTAGATGATAAAGATTTACGTGATTACGACTTATATTCTTTTCGAAAATTTTTAGCCATTGTTCCTCAGGAAGTGGAAATTTTTGATTTAAGCGTGGCGGAAAATATTGCTTACGCTAAGCCAAACGCCACTAAGAAGGAGATAGTAGCCGCGGCTAAAATTGCTAACGCCGCGGAGTTTATTGATAAATTAGAAAATGGTTATGAAACAACAGTCGGCGAACGCGGGATTAAACTTTCCGGCGGACAACGCCAGCGCGTCGGTATCGCTCGAGCGATTTTGGCGAATCCGCGAGTTTTAATTTTTGATGAGGCGACTTCTAACTTAGATAGTCAGAGCGAATTTTTAATTCAAGACGCGCTTGAAAAAATTAGTCGGGATCGAACGATGATTATTATTGCCCACCGTCTGAGCACAATTAAACGAGCCGATAAAATAATTGTTTTAGAGAATGGTCGCGTCGCCGAGGAAGGGAGCCATATTGAGTTAGCTAAAGTAGACGGCGGTCTTTATGCCAAGCTTTTGAAGCTACAGACTATGGGAGAGGTTGATTAAAATTTATTTAGACTTTTCTCTGTCTTTCTATTATAATTAAATCATGTTGAAAATAGAGAAAAATGTGATTTTAGCTCCGTATACGACGCTTAAAATCGGCCCGGCCGCCGAATTTTTTGCTATTATAAGAACCAAAGCTGAATTATTAGAAGCAATTGGATGGTCTAAGGCTAATAAAAAACCGATCCATATCCTGGGCGGCGGTTCTAACGTCTTAATTACTAGTAAGTTAAAGGGTCTAGTTTTAAAGAATGAAATAAAAGGGATGGATTTGGTTGAAAAGGGAGAGACCCATGTTTTAGTCGAAGGGAAGTCGGGCGAAGTATGGACGAAGTTTGTTAATTTTTGTGTCGGTCATAACCTGTACGGCTTGGAGAATTTATTTTTAATATATGGCACGGTCGGCGCTGCTCCGGTTCAGAATATTGGCGCCTATGGCGTCGAATTAAAAGACGTTTTTTATCATTTAAAAGCGGTTGATTTAAAAACCGGTCATGAAAAAATATTTGCTAGTCGAGATTGTCGTTTCGGTTATCGCGATAGTATTTTTAAGAATAAATTAAAGGGCCGTTACTTTATTTATTCAGTGACGGTTAAATTAAAGCGCCAAGCTGAATTTAAATTAGATTATGGTTCGGTTCGCGAGGAGTTACTAAAGAAGGATATTAAAGATCCGAGTTTGCGTGACGTTATTAGAATTATTGAAGAAATTCGTAGCGCTAAATTACCCAATCCTGTCACCACCCCTAACGCCGGCTCTTTCTTTAAGAATACGGAAGTCGGTGTTCTTAAGTTTAAACAGTTATTTAAAAAATATCCTGATTTGCCTCATTTCGCGGCGGCCAGAGGAAAGATAAAAATACCAACCGGCTGGCTGATCGAAAAAGCCGGATTCAAAGGCAAGAAAATCGGCCCGGTCGGCATGCACGACAAACAGGCCCTCATCCTAGTAAATTACAATAACGCCAGCGTCCGCGAGGTTTTGACCTTGATTAAGAAAGTCAAAGCGGCCGTCAAAAAAAAGTTTGCCCTTGATTTAGAAGAAGAAGTTAATATATTATAGATTAATATGAAAATAGTCATTTGCGCCAGCATCGATTTGACGCCGAAAATTAAAGAAGTTAAAGAGACTCTCGAAAGTTTGGGACACCAGACGGAAATTCCTTTTATGTCGCAAAAAATTATTCAGGGAGAAGTCTTGTTGGCCGATTTTTTGGCGGTTAAAGACAGGGAAGGCGATGCCAGTTTCCGAGCGGCCGCGGGCGAAGATCTAATCAAAAGATATTATAATTTAATAAAAGAGGCCGACGCTATCTTAGTCGTTAACAGCGATAAAAAAGGGATTAAAAATTATATCGGCGGCAATACTTTTTTAGAAATGGGCTTTGCTTATACTATGGACAAGAAAATATTTCTTCTTAATCCTATTCCGGAAATGGGTTATAGTGATGAGATAAAAGCCATGCAGCCCATAATTTTAAATAATGATTTAAGTAAAATTAATTAATATGTCATTAGTCGTTTCGTCACGAAAAATTACTTCGCTCGAACTTCGTCAAAAATATCTTGATTTTTTTAAAACTAAAAAACATCTAGTAATTTCTAGTGCTTCTTTAATTCCGGAAAATGATCCGACGGTTTTATTTACGACTGCCGGTATGCACCCGCTAGTTCCTTATTTATTAGGAGAAAGACATCCGGCTGGCGAGCGGCTAGTTAACGCTCAGAAATGTATTAGGACTGGAGATATTGAAGACGTCGGTGATACGACTCATCATACTTTTTTTGAAATGATGGGCAACTGGTCTTTGGGCGATTATTTTAAAAACGAGGCCATTAATTATAGCTGGGAATTCTTGACCAGTCCTCAGTGGCTTAATTTAGATAAAAATCGTTTAGCCGTTTCCGTTTTTGCGGGCGATGAAGACGCGCCGTTTGATGTTGAAGCCTATGATATCTGGGCGAAGATTTTCAGTGCTAATAATCTTCCTCTAGAAAAAATCGCTAAATTACCGAAAAAGAATAATTGGTGGGGTCCGGCGGGCTCGACTGGGCCTTGTGGACCGGACACGGAAATATTTTATTGGGCCGGCGCTCCAGATAAAGTCCCGGCTAGCTTTAATGATGATAGTGATCTCTGGGTGGAGATTTGGAATAATGTTTTCATGCAATATAACAAGAACGCCGAGGGAAAATTTGAGCCACTCGCTCAGAAAAACGTCGATACCGGTCTAGGTCTAGAAAGAGTTTTAGCCGTTATCAACGGTTTAGCTGATAATTATCAGACGGATTTATTTATAAATTTACTTAGAAAATTAGAGGAGTTAAGCGGTCATGAGTATAGCCAGAATTCTGAGATTACGCGGATGATGCGAATTATTGCCGATCATATTAAAGCAACCACTTTTATTATTGGCGATAGTCGCGGGGTGACGCCCTCTAATACTGATCAAGGTTATGTTGTTCGTCGGTTAATTAGACGAGCGGTTCGTTATGGACGCCAGCTCGGCATAACTCAGGAATCCTGGACCGCCGGTCTCGCCGCCACCGTTATTAACGATTATCAGAATATTTATTCCGAGCTTCTCAGCCGTCAGACTTTTATTTTAAATGAATTTAATAAAGAAGAAGATAAGTTTAGCCGGACGCTAGAGAAGGGGATGGAAAGAATTGAAAGATTATTTAAGAGTTACTCGGGTATTTTAGAAGAATTCCAATTAGACGCCAAAACCCTTTTTGATTTATATCAGACTTATGGTTTCCCGATTGAATTAAGTTTTGAAGAAATAAATAAGTTAAGGGTGAAAAACGGTGGGCGGTTAGTACCTAAAGATGTTGAGCTAATGTTCTCGACCGGCTTTGCGGCTGAGTTAAAAAAACATCAAGACTTATCTCGAACCGCTTCGGCCGGCCGTTTTAAGGGCGGCCTAGCTGATGCTGGCG
>JAVHRV010000001.1:0-1336 GCA_036171815.1 Patescibacteria group bacterium | reverse complement strand
TCAAGCAATTAGCCAGTGATCGGCGTAATTATCAAACGGTTTTTGCGGATAATCATCGGATCGGTTCGGCGGCGGCGCCCACCGCGGGGCTGCACTTTACTAAGAGTTTATTGAAGAAAATTAAGGCTCAAGGCGTAAAAATAGAGTATGTGACTTTGCATGTCGGTCTAGGTACTTTTGCTCCGGTTAAGGCCGGTAAAATTATCGATCATAAAATGCATAGTGAACTCGCGATTGTTAGCGCCAAGACTAGGCGGGAAGTTTTAAAGGTTAAAAAAGCTGGCGGTCGAGTTATTGCTGTCGGAACGACTAGCTGCCGAACTTTGGAGTCTTTAGATTGGGGTAAGCAGTTGAACAGTAGTCTGATAGGTTCGAGTAATGAAAAAGTAAGGAAAGATAATTTAAGGAGTCGATCTTTTTGGACGGATATTTTTATTTATCCCGGCTATAAATTTAAGATTATTGATGCTTTGATAACTAATTTCCATTTACCTAAGTCGACTCTGATTATGCTCGTTAGCGCTCTCGCCGGTAAGTCGACGATTGACAAGGCCTATCAGGAGGCTATTAGGCAAAAGTATCGCTTCTTCAGTTATGGCGATGCGATGTTTATTTGTTAAATATTAGTAAAAATCATTAGATTGATTTTTTATGCATTTTTTGATATAGTAAGCCATGAATCATATAAATATGAAGAAATTTTTTTTATTTGTCCTCGATATTTCTAAAGTCGTTGTTTTATCTTTAGCCATTATTCTGCCGGTTCGGTATTTTTTGATTCAGCCTTTTTACGTTAAGGGAGCTTCCATGGAACCCAATTTTTATGATCATGAATATTTGATCATCGATGAGTTAAGCTATCGCTTTCAAAAGCCCGAGCGGGGTCAGGTTGTAGTTTTCCGTTATCCTCGTAATCCCCAGGAATATTTCATTAAACGAATAATTGCTTTGCCCGGCGAAGAGGTTCAAATTAAAAATGGAGAAATTATTATTTTTAATAGTGCCCACCCAGCCGGCTTAACACTTAAAGAGAAATATTTGCCGACTGATTTAGAAACTTTCAGTTCGGGGGAGTCTAAGATAAATGTTGGATCGAATGAATATTTTGTTTTAGGCGATAATCGTAATGCTTCTAAAGACTCTCGTAGTTTCGGGGCGGTTGATTATAGTTTTTTAACGGGGAAAGTGCTATTTCGCGGTTGGCCTTTAAATAGAATCACTTGGTTTGATGCTAATAATTGGCCGCAATATTAATTTAAATACATATGCCTAGAAGAAAAAAGGAATTAAGCGAGTTACCAAAAGTTCCCGAGAGAAAGAGCGAGAAAATACCTAG